>CAJWNY010000037.1 GCA_913043815.1 uncultured Gammaproteobacteria bacterium | reverse complement strand
AAGCAAACCGACCACTTTTATAATGTGCCGAACAAAAGACCTACCGGCGCTCGGCCAGCTAATAAACTTCCCAAGAATACTCGTAGCACAAATTGATAGTGTCAGATCAATCGACATTGTTGCGATTAGCTCGTCTTATTTCACACGACGAACAAGGCCTTAGGTTAGAATTGCTACTTCGCAATTAAGGCGAGGACTTAACCGCTAGGAAGCAGCACGTGACAACAGATACGCCCTCCAACCAGGAAGCCCAAACTCAGGACCCAGACCTTGCCGATACAGAGTCTTCAATTTGGCTGTTTGGCTACGGATCACTGATTTGGAGGCCAGAGCTACCCTTCATTCAAACGAAACCCGCAAGAGTAGACGGTTACGTAAGGCGCTTTTGGCAGGGATCAGAGGATCATAGGGGGACGCCTGAAGTGCCCGGCCGTGTAGTGACGTTGGTCCCAGAGCCTAAGGATCACTGCTATGGGGTTGCTTATTTAGTCAGCAATCTAGACATTGAGCAAACTTTTGCCCAGCTAGATCATCGGGAAAAAAACGGCTACACCCGACTGAGTTTGAGTTTGAAGCTGGAGTCAGAAACAGCCTCAGCAAGCCAAAAAACTGTTGCCGGAACAACTTATATTGCCGATGAAAACAACGAGGCCTATCGTGGACCAGCACCCATTAAGCAAATCGCCAAAGAAATCTTTCAGAGTATTGGGCCCAGCGGCACAAATATCGAGTACTTACTGGAACTTGCCGAGGCGCTGCGCGTTAGGGCCATCGACGATCCGCATATTTTTGCATTGGAAACTGAGGTGTTAGCACTTTTAAAGCAAAGCACGTTGCAAGCAAGCAGTTAGGCGAAAAAAGTCAAGGCAGAAAAAAGATCCCAAAGGGGCCGTTTTCTATCGGTCTACATTTTTGATTTGACAGCCTCCAGACGCAGCGATTCTTACGAGAGGCCTAGCAAAGTTGCCGAGCAAAAATAATTAACCAATCTCGCTTATGTCACTAATTATCTTTCCGACCAGTCCGTATTCAACAGACTCTTCAGCACTCATCCAATAATCACGCGACGTATCTTCAGCAACGCGTTCCACAGGTTGCCCTGTTTGGGTTGAGATAATACCGTTGATGCGTTCGCGAGTTTTTACAATCTCCCGAGCGTGAATTTGAATATCTGTTGCATCACCACCAAATCCGCCGCTGGGCTGGTGAATCAAAAAGCGAGTATTTGGCAGCGCATACCGATTCTTTTTTTCGCTCGCCAAATAAATGTGTGTCGCAATGCTGCCAACCCAGCCAGTACCTACCGTTTTGACCACTGGCTTAATGAATCGAATCATATCGAAAATAGTGTCACCGGATTCAACGTGACCACCGGGGGACCCTATGTACAAGGTGATGGGGTCATCTGACTCAAAGGCCAACGCTAGGAGTTTCTCAGCTGTACGTCGCGCAACGTCCTGATTAATTTCACCAAACAACGTCAGTGTTCGATTTTTCATCAACACGTTTTCTAACCTGTTGGAATTCTTGGCTGCTTCCGCCGCTAACTTCTCGTCCTGCTCGCTGTCTAACCGTGTCATCGGTTTACTCCATTAAATCAATATCAGTCAATTTTTAATCTTAACTCTAAACCGGTAGCTTGGGCATCTTTCTCGCTCAATTTGAACGAACACCGTAGCCGTCGCAGTGTCTAAAGGCCGCTACTATATAGTGTTCTTAAACGCTTTAGTGTAGCTTCGTTAGAGCTATTTTTGGGACGAGAGGAGAAAATTCAATGGCACTAGCACCAGAATATCAAGCCATGTTTGATCAATTGGCAAAAAACGGACCAGCACCCGGCATATCAGATCTGCCGGTACCCGACGGCAGAAGCGTTTACCGTTCTATGCGGCCGGTAAATTCCGAACTACCCGTACATAAAATCGAGGACTTCAACATTGAAGGACCTCTTGGAGAGATTCCAGTACGAGTTTACCGCCCGGCTGGAGATGGACCTTTTGGGGTGCTGGTATATTTTCACGGCGGCGGCTGGGTGATCGGCGATATCGATACTGCGGATGCAGTATGCAGAGAATTATCCACTTTGGCAGAACTCGTGGTGGTATCAGTAGACTACCGTTTGGCACCTGAACACCTATACCCAGCAGCTGTAGTCGATTCCTATGCGGTAGTTTGTTGGGTCGCCGAAAATCAACGACAACTCAACGGTAACGGTAAAATTGGCGTTGCAGGCGAGAGCGCCGGTGGCACCATCGCTGCTGTCATGAGCCAAATGGCTAGGGACGAAAACGGCCCTACTATTGCTTTTCAATGCCTACTCTACCCGGTCATCGATCATGACCTAGGCCGAGAATCCTATGCATTGAATGGTGCAGGTTACCTTTTAGAAACCGCCACAATGAAGTGGTTTTGGGATACCTACTGCCCTGACGAAGCGGCACGAAAACACCCCAGCGCATCGCCAATTCGCGCAGAAAGTTTGGCTGACTTGGCACCTGCGTTAATCATGACGGCCGAATTTGATCCTCTGAGAGATGAAGGTGAAGCCTATGGCGCTGCGCTGAATGCAGCAGGCGGGACAGCCGAAGTGGTACGTTGTGAAGGCCTAGTCCACGACTTTTTAAGCACAGCAGCTGTTTTTGAATGCTCTCGGGCACCCTTTTTATCTGCGGTTGAAAAACTCAAATCCCATTTAAATTGAGCCACGCAGAGAACACCTGTTCGGGGCCTCAACACACAGGCCCTTGGCCGCGCTACTGCACCAGCATTCATTACCACTACAATTTTTTTAAGGCCCAAGCGCTAACCGCAGATGCCGTTCACAAAACCCACCCCCGTATTTCAAAGAGGAGCCAAATGTGCTGTACGTTTTAATTTGCCAAGACAAATCCAACAGCAGTGAGCTTAGACAAAGCGTGCGACCCAAACACCTTGAGTATCTGGGCGACCAAGAAGTGCGCTTTGCTGGCCCTATGTTTTCAGATGACCAAAGCGAAATGATTGGTTCCATCGTTTTTATCGTTGCCGAGAGTTTAGCTAAGGCTAAGTCCATAGCAGACAACGACCCCTATTATTTAGCCGGACTGTTCGAAAATGTGACTGTTCGCCCATTTAAACAAGCCATACCAGCGGAGTCTTAAATATGAAAAAAGCAGTCATTAGCGGAGTTGGCCCCATTGAAGGGCTAGGCGCACAGTTATGTATACGTTTCGCCACAAAGGGTTTACATGTGCTTGTAGCGGGCAGAACACAAACAAAATTAGATGCTGTAGTCTCCGCCATTAAGGCCAATGGCGGCAGCGCAGAAGCGGTTGTGGCAGATTCCACAAATGAATCTGAGACAGCGGCGCTATTTGACCAGGCTGGCTCTGATTTAGATGTGGCCATCTACAACACTGGCAACAATACACCAGGGCGTATTGCTGAGATGTCCGCGGAGTTCTTCGAGAACAGCTGGCGTGTATGTTGCTTTGGGGGCTTCCTTTTTGGTCGCGAGGCGGTGAATCGTTTTGCAGGTAACGGCGGCACACTGCTATTTACCGGCGCAAGCGCGTCACTGCGAGGCCGAGAAAACTTTGGCGCTTTTAACTCATCCAAAGGTGCACTGCGCAACCTAGCCCAAGCAATGGCCAAAGAATATGGACGCGATGGTGTCCATGTAGGACATGTGGTTATAGATGGCCCAATTGGCGGCGAAAAAATTAAGAAAAACTTACCTGAATACGCAGAGAAATTGGGCGAGCAAGGCATGATTTCGATAGACGGCATTGTTGATGGCTACGACTATCTATACAACCAACCCAAACGTGCTTGGACGTTTGAAATAGATGTACGCACGTCAGTGGAAAAATGGTGAGGCTGGGGTAACGCAAAAAGGCTAAGCTGCAAAAGAGCAAAGAGGGGGAAGAGCAAGGGAACAAAACGGCTCCCTTGCCTCGCTGATTTTAAAAATAAGGCTAGCGTGCTTAATCCACCGACCAAATCCTTAAAAATGACCCGCTGGACTAATCTACTCGAGCAGCCGCGTAACCAGAAAGTACTACCACGCCGTCTTGATTAGTGGTTTCAACTTTGAGATTCACAATCCCATCAGCAACGTCTTCAACGGTTGCCGTGGCATTCAATGAATCCCCAGGCCAAACCTGGCTTGTGAAGCGCACACCAAACTTAGTCAGTCGACCATCGCCTACGTAATTAGTAAGCATACTTCCGGTCATACCCATTGTGAGCATGCCATGTGCAAAAACTGACGGGTATCCTGCCAATTCTTTGGTGAACTTCTCATCAGTATGGACCGGATTATAGTCGCCTGATGCCCCTGCATACATAACGATCTGAGTACGCTTTAAATCCTCTACCAAGGACTCCGTATAGGTGTCGCCGGCGTTCAAGTTGCTTGCTGAAAGTGCCATATAATTGCTCCCTATTGGTCCACTGGTCGTTCGGTTCTAACACCCACGCCACGCGCAGTAATCACTAACTCGCCATTTTGGTCATGGTATTCGGTAATGGTTTCAGAAAAAATCAGCTTACCTGAGCGCTTACCTTCTTTTTCCCAACCGTCGCCTTGCTTAACCGTTGCGGTGAGGACATCTCCTGGACCAATGTGTCGGTGATATTCGAAGTGCTGTTCAGCGTGTAAGCCGCCACCGCCACCGCCACCACTGGATTTCTTTTTAATACCGGTGGCGTCCTTCCCTGAACCAAACCAATCTTCACCTGGCTTGGGCCGCAAGAAATAATCTGGATCGAATTGTGCACTGGACTGAGCAAATGTTGGTGGCGCAATAACGCCACCTGGCTCGGTGCCTTTTGCATATGCTGAATCATAGTAAATCTGGTTGTCGTCACCGACAGATCGGGCAAACATCATGATATGACTGCCTTCTACTGGGAACTTATCTACGGCCATTTTTCTCCCCTACTGGACTTTGAATGTAGACACGAGTATCCACTAGGAAGCACTTACGGTACAAGCCCTGGAAAATACCTGTGTGAAATAGGAGTGGATAAAACTCCGTCTTACATTCTCTCGTTGGAATTTTATTTACCTTTGAATTCCGGCTTTCTTTTCTCTAAAAACGCACTAATACCTTCGGCTTTATCCTCAGTTTGTACCAATGCACCTTGTGCATATTTTTCAAACATCAGGGCTCCGGCAAGACTGGCTTCCATACCAAAATGCACCATAGCTTTCATGGTACGAGGGACAAATGGCGCAAAGCTTGCCAGGTGTTCTGCCATACGAGTCGCTTCTGTAATTAACTCTTCTGACTCCACTACGCGCGTAACCAGGCCAATTTGTAAGGCTCTTTCAGCACCCATTGGCTCGCCCATAAGCAACATTTCCATGCCCCAACCGCGACCAACAATGCGTGGCAAGCGGGCAGTAGCACCACCACCGGGAATAATCCCCAGTTTGCCCTCTGGTGTAGCAAACTTGGACTTTGGCGTAGCTATACGCAGGTCGCAGCCAAGAGCTATTTCTAAGCCTCCACCCATACAGATGCCGTCAATAGCTGCAATGGTTGGTTTCGGTGTACGTTCTAGTTTTTCTGCCAGTCCTTGAACAATAGGTTCCAGCGCTTTTTTAAAATCTCGATGTACCACTTCAGACAAATCCGAACCCGCAGCAAAAGCCTTGCCACCAGCCCCAGTTATGGTGATGACACGAACATCATCGTCCCAGGCTGCTGCGTCCACTGCTGCGTGAAGGTCATCTAGAGTCGCGAGCGAGATAGCGTTGTGCTTTTCAGCGCGATTAATAGTAATTAATGCCATCGGCCCACGAACTTCGTATAAAACATTGTCTAGCTGCATAATTTCCATCACTTCCCTTATCTAAAGGCAGCTATCCTTGATGAAAGATGTAAAAGACGCAAGCGTCAGCTATTGCCGACACGGCGAAATGATTGTGAAAAAAAAGTTTCTTCGAGGGGGAAAAAGAAAACCGCCGGCCTGGAGAGAAAGCCGGCGGTTTAAGAGTCGATCTCGCTGCTTGTTTGCGACATTCTAGTCTTCTCTTTATCAGAATTGGCCTGCTTTAAAACCAGCTCAAAAAGAATCTTTCCAACGTCACCCGAGATCTAAAGAAAAAATACGTTGTCTAAGACAACCGCTTTACGATCACTTAAGAAGGTTTCTGAACAATTTCTCGAGACAAAATTTTTGTGACATTTTGTATCAATGCGTGAAGGCTCAAAATCGAGGGAACGCTAAAATGATGGCCAGCAAATAGGCTAATAATCGTTTGTGTAAGTATCTTCGCAAAGCACAAGTCAATGGCGCCGATTTTGGCTAAAACCTATTAATAACGTCCATTTGGCGGAAATATGAACTCACTTAGACTATTGTAGCCGTGTAAATTAGCGTGAATTTTGCGCCCCCAGTCAGTGCATCGTTTACTTTTATCTCCCAGCCATGGGCTTGGCACAGTTGTTGAACAATAGCCAAGCCAAGGCCGCTGCCTCCAGTTGTAACGCTGCGAGATGTTTCTAAACGAAAGAAAGGTTGAAAAATTTCTGTCCTATATTCCTTGGCTATACCAGGACCATTGTCTGAAACAGAAATTTCCCCAGAAGAAATATGCACGATCGCCTCGCCACCGTGCTTGATGCCATTCGAAACCAAATTTGTCAGCACACGAGCAAAGGCATTAGGTGCCAACAAGGCGCTTGCATTAGTTGAGATATCAGCTGAAACGACAATGCTCTGATCAAAAGTGGCGACAACGCCCCTTACAAACTCAACCACAGCGATTTCTTGCGCAAGTTCACCCGTACCCTTGGCAAAATGCAGCGCATCACGAATTAACTCATCCATATTCTCTAGGTTGCTCTCAAACCGCGCGACGAGTTGTGGATCAACAGTATTCGGTAACAGAGCTAAGGCCAGATGCATCCTTGTCAAAGGTGTGCGTAAATCATGGGATATACCTGCCATTAAGGTCGTTCTGTTGGCAAGTAACAACGAGATTTCGCTGGCCATAGTGTTGAAGTTACGTGCCAATGAGACCAACTCTCGAGGGCCAGTTTCTGGCAGCGGTTCAATGTCTTCAATGCCACGAAACTGTTCGGCCTGGTTAGCCACTTTAACCAAGGGTCGGGCAATACGCCGGACAATTAATAACGAGGTTAAAAATACGATCGCGGCACCCATACCAACAATAACTATAGCTACATAAAGCAGTTGAATGTCCCGACGGTCTGGAGACAGGCCAACCTGCAGATCATAATCTGCCATGGGCACCACAACCCAAACAAGATCATCGCCGTCTAACATCCGCACGTCCATGTCTAATCGATCGCGTAACTTATCCTGAAGCAGTGCGGTATAGGGCAAAAATCGATCTAGGTCAGGCAGATCCATAATCGCTTCACTAATAATCAAATCGTGGTTTTGCGCCAACTCTAGCTCAAAGTAAGGTCTTGCTTCTGGGGGCAGCTCCACCCAAGTTTGGCAGGATAAAACCAACAACGCTGCTTCATCGTCCGCGGAGCGTTCGGCGATAGGGTCAATAACAAAAACGTAAAGCGCGATGGTTGAGACCACAACCATGAGCATGCTACTGAAACCCAAAGTTAAGTTGGTGCGCACTAAAAGCGACGACGGGCCATTCAAAACAGACAGGTTAGAACGTTGAGGAATCATTTTTTATGCGGTCTTCCGATAGCCACTGACGTTGGCACGAAGTTAAGCGTTCAGCTTAAGCTAGTTCAGGCTCTGCGCCGGCGTTATTGTTGGTGCTTAAGCCAGGATTGGGACAGAACATATAACCTTTACCCCAAATAGTTTTGATATAAGCGGGCTTAGCAGGGTCGTCCTCTAGCTTGGAGCGCAGCCTTGTCACTCGTACATCAATAGATCTATCGAAAGGAGAACGCTCTGCCCCGGTCAAGAGGTCTAAAATACGATCTCGATGCAATACTTTGTTTGGATTTGATACAAGAATTGCCAGAAGATCAAATTCTCCAGAGGTCAGCGGGATCAATGTACCCTCACTGCTGAGGCTATGAGAGGAAATATCTAGGCAAAAAGACCCAAAGGCTATTTCTTTGTTTAGATCATCTTCGACTATTGAAGTCTTGCTTGCACGTCGTAACACGGCTCTAACTCTGGCTAACAACTCACGAGGGTTAAATGGTTTTGGCAGATAATCGTCTGCACCTACTTCAAGTCCAACAATTCTGTCTACCTCATCGCCTTGAGCTGAGACAATAATAATGGGCAAGTCATGACGCTTTTTCAGTCGTTGGGCAATGGACAACCCGTGCTCACCGGGCAGCATCAAATCTAGAATTAAAAGATCAACCTTATGATCACTGAGATAGGTATTCATCTCCTCGCCAGAAGCCGCAGTAGCAACGTGAAAGCCTTGCTGCTGCAAGTATTCTTGGGTTAATTCACGAATTTCTGGATCGTCATCAACCACCAATAAGTGTTCTAGCTCAGACTGCTCTTCGGTTGGCATTGCTATTGAGCGCCTTGTTTTAGGATTTTGCGAGCAGGCTTTTCATTTGCCTGATCAGCCGTTGGATTAGCATGTTCCTCGTTCTCCTGCGCAAATGGAGCGCTGACTTGCTGAACATTTTGTTGCCGTGATGCAGAAGTGAATTGCCCCTGAGCAGAGGCTTCGTCACGGCGACCAAATCCTGCACCAAATCTAACCGTGGCTCTAAATACTTGGCGTCGAGGTTGTTCCGCTGCTTGATTTCCACTCTGAGGTTGTGGTGATCCAACAGCAAGGGAATAATCTAGGTTTTCACCGGACGTGACAGTTGGTGGCCGGTTGCCAGGGAACAGAATAGTTGCTGCCAAGCCACTTGCCGCTCTTTTCCTAAATCCTTCAAGGGGAACTGGCGTAGCGGTGCTTTGAGTCACCCGAGTACCGTCAGGCAATATACGCGTTACCTTAGCCGTGATAACTACAGTACCATTTTGATTACGAGGCATAGATTGGCCGTATTTGAACTGTCGTTGGGCACGACTAAGGCCTACTTCGATATCGGATTGGCCAGTTCGTTGTTGGCCTTTATTGGCCGCCCCTCCTTGAACTCGGGCCTTGTTCATCCGAACACGCACTTCAGCCAATAGATCTCGACGCTGGGTCGGATTCAACTGGGGCCAACTGCGCACTAATTTGTTAATTTCACGGTCAGTCTTAACGGTAAGATTCGCTGAGGAGCCGGTGTTTGTGATAACCGCACTAGCGTCAGCGCTTAGGCTTGCGCCACTATTTGTTTGGGGATTAGTACTTGCGTCCTCAGGCGCATTAGCGCCTGCAAATTTCAGTTGGGACTTTATCGGGGTGGGCCCAAAGGTATTGGCAATTGCCAGGGTTGGCCAGAAAAAACTTAAAGAGATACACAACACTCGACACACGGTGCTTGAAACAGGCCTTTGTTTTTCGCAAGGCAGCTTTTCGTAAGACAAAATCATTTAAAGACGATACACCTAAGGCATTTCTACTAATAACGACTTCTATTATGAAAACGCCCTGTTACTGCGTAATTTCCAGGGCGTTTCAATGTGTTTCAAATACGATTTTTTACCATCGATTTTGAAAGCCTCTGGCATTTTCCACCACCCCCAGTGCGAGAAAAATGCCGGAGCATAGCCAACAAGAGCTTATGCTACTTCGAACAATCCAGCAGCACCCTGACCACCACCAATACACATGGTCACGACACCATACTTTTGTTTGCGACGCTTAAGCTCACGCAAAACAACTCCGGTGGTACGTGAACCGGTCATTCCGAATGGGTGTCCGATTGAAATACTGCCGCCAAGTACGTTGTACTTGTCGTTGTCAATTTCTAGCGCATCACGGCAATAGAGGCACTGAGAAGCAAATGCTTCGTTCAATTCCCACAGGTCGATGTCGTTGATTGATAGACCAGCGTTCTTCAATAAACGTGGAATAGCAAATACTGGGCCAATACCCATTTCATCAGGCTCACAACCAGCAACGGTGAAACCACGGTAAATACCGATTGGCTCAATGCCTAACTGAGCGGCGCGCTCTGCACTCATTAACATGGTCATTGAAGCGCCATCAGACAACTGCGAAGAGTTACCTGCTGTTACAGACCCATCTTCTTCAAACGCGGGTGCTAGAGAGGCCAATCCTTCAAGAGTGGTGTTAGGGCGATTACATTCGTCCTGATCAACCCAAACAGTTTCGTGAGTTTCTTCACCAGTTTCTTTGTTCACTTTCAGCATTGTTGCATTCATACCAACAATTTCTTCAGCAATCTTGCCAGAATCTACAGCTGCTGCGTAACGAATTTGGCTTTGTAATGCGTACTCGTCCTGCATTTCACGCGTTACGTTGTAACGACGTGCAACCACCTCAGCGGTGTTGCCCATAGCCATGAAAATCTCTGGCTTTTCTTCCATCAAACGCTTGTTTTGCTTGGATTTGCCAGCTTCTTGGCGTGTGCGCATTGAAATTGAATCAACACCACCTGCAATCATTACTTCAGATTGACCTGAGGCGATCTGGTTCGCAGCCATAGCAATTGATTGCAGGCCTGAAGAACAAAAACGGTTGATTGAAACACCAGCAGCACTTACTGGTAGTTTTGACAGTATAACTGCTAGACGCGCTAGGTTGCCGTCTTGCTCGCCAGTGTGAGTCGCAGCACCAACAATGACATCTTCGACTTCGTCAGCGCCGATCTTTGGATTCCGCTCTAAAAGTGAATCGATACAATGCGCCAAAAGATCATCTGATCGCGTTAGGTTAAAGCTTCCGCGAAAGGCTTTGGTTAAGCCTGTGCGAACACTATCGACAATTACTACGTCTCTCATAGTTTCTTCCCTTAATGGATTAATTTATCTCGTTGCGTAGCTATCGCTACTTCCTGAACCACAGCCCTAGCATTTACGTAACTCCTTACGGCACGACCACATCAAGTGACCGAAAAGCCTGCTTTACCGACTAGGTTTAGAGGAAGAGGTGCACACCATCAAAATGGCACGGTCTCCAACTCAAACAGTGTCAAGTTCCCCGATCCTAGATGGTAACCAGATCACAGCAGCAAAGCCAATCCCCGTTTGCGCTGCCGCCAACCTCAGTTAGTATTCGCAATGGAAACGCAATCACAGGAAATTAATATGACAGACTTCCACAACATCCAAATGTCCGACATCCAAGGCAATGAAGTGAACTTCGCGGACTACGAAGGAAAAGCGTGCCTGATAGTAAACGTCGCAAGTCGCTGAGGATTGACTTCACAGTACGCCGGGTTGCGTACTCTGCAAGAGCAATTTGCCGATCATCCTTTTGAGGTTTTGGCCTTTCCGTGCAACCAATTTGGCGCGCAGGAACCGGGCAGCAACGAAGAAGTACTTGATTTTGCGTTAACGAAATACAACGTCAACTTTCAAATGTTCAGCAAAATCGAAGTAAACGGTACCAATGCATGCGATCTTTATCAGTTTCTCAAAAGTGAGAAAGCGGACGAAGACGGCAACGCAGACATAACCTGGAACTTTGCAAAGTTTCTAGTCGACAAAAACGGTAACGTTGTTGGGCGCTTTAGTCCGAAAACAGCACCGGAAGAACTGACTGAGACTATTTTAGGCGCGTTGTAGTATTTCTATTCAGTAACCTTTACCGGCTGAGCGTAGTTCCTGGTTCTCTTGGGACTACGCTTAAACTCGACTAGGCGGAACTAAAAAGAACTATTAATTCTTCAAAAAGCCAATCGCTCCCCGACTGCTTTTTAGCTCTTAAGTCTCCGAGAACTATTTTTGTGTCGAGATCCCAACCAATAACTGAATATCCCGGTTAACATCCCCACATCCATTTAAAATTTGAGCGCGGTTGCCAATGTTCCACATAGCCCTACACTTTGCGGTCCCCGCTATTATCGTTTTGCAATTTTTTCGCCAGCGCTGGCAGATGGCTTATCTGTTGATGATGACCACTATATTAGTGGATATTGACCATCTAATAGCCGACCCCATTTATGACGCTGGCCGTTGCAGTATTGGTTTTCATCCGCTGCACCAACCGTGGTTTATAGCACTTTACCTCGTTATGTGTTTTGTACCTAAAACTCGCCTCCTCGGATTGGGTCTGATGATCCATATGATCCTCGATTCTATCGACTGCCAAATCACCAACGGCCTATGGATTAACTAACACCGTTAAAACTTTCTCATCCGCCGCACGAAAAGCCACTAATCAATGTATCAATTCTGCCATCGCACGTTGCCTCGCTAACGGCCAACGCGATATCACCGCTGAAGCGGCGCCGCGTTAGACTTATAAATTTGAACAGAACGCCAGGCCCAATCACTGCATTAATGGACAAACATGTAAAACCCTTGAGAAGAATTTTCGGGAAAAAACTTTTACACTCAACGTCTTGCTTATTGCGGAAAACAACGATGACAATTTTGATCGATAAACTATTTTTCGCTGAAGGTCCACGCTGGCGCGAGGGCAAGTTATGGTTCTCAGATATGCACGCGCAGAAAGTGCTCAAAGTAGACCCTAACGGCAGTGTAGAAACGGTTGTCGAATTAGGAGACGACCAACCTTCAGGTCTTGGCTGGCTGCCCAATGGCGACCTGCTAATCGTTGCCATGACCAAAAAACAGGTGCTGCGCTTCGACGGCCATGTATTAACGGTGCACGCTGATCTATCGTTTCTAGCTAGTCACTACTGCAACGATATGGTGGTAGATCACGTTGGGCGCGCCTATGTCGGCAACTTCGGTTTCGATCTTCACAATGGGGCAGAGCAAACAGCCGCCGAACTTATCTGCGTGGAAATTGATGGCAGCGCCCGCTGTGTAAACAATGATCTGATATTCCCAAATGGCGCAGTGATTACCCCTGATAATAAAACGCTCATAGTTGCTGAAACGTTTGCCGGCAGGCTCACTGCCTTTGATATTTTGGACACTGGTGACTTAACCAACAAAAGAACCTGGGCAGAATTACCACAAGGCGCTGCACCAGACGGTATTTGTCTTGACGCCGGTGGTGGCATATGGGCCGCCTCCCCCACTTCAAATAATTGCATCAGACTGGTTAAAGGTGGCGAAGTGACCCACAACATACAACTTGAACGAGGGGCATTTGCCTGCATGATTGGCGGCGACAACCTCTATATAATGACTTCTACAGTTTCTACGCCAACCGAGTGCAGAGCCACCCAAGATGCGCGAATAGAAGTTTATCCTGCGCCCTTCCCTGCTGCTGGATTACCTTAAAACTAATCGCTTTTGGCGCGATAAACCACCGAGACATAAAATTATAAATCGAGAAAAACATGACTGATATTTTTGAAAATTATTCCTCTCCTTGGTTAGACGAAGAGCTATTGGTGTTGCGCGATGCAGCGAGAAAATTCTTTACTTCTGAGCTTGGGCCCCACCAAGCACGCTGGGAAGAACAAGGAATGGTCGACCGAGATGCTTGGACTAAAACTGGCGCAGCCGGCTTTTTGCTCGCAGAAATGCCAGTGGAATATGGCGGCGGCGGCGGCGACTATCGCCACGAAACCGTAATTATGGAAGAGCAACTCCGCGCTGGGGCATCCGGTTTAGGGAACCAAGTCCATAGCCAAATTGTAGCCCCTTACTTTTTGAACTACGGCACCGAGGAGCAAAAGCAAAAATGGCTGCCCAAAATGGCAACAGGTGAGTGCGTAGGCGCCATTGCCATGACTGAACCTAATACTGGCTCAGACTTACAAGGCGTGCGCACCACTGCCATCCGCGACGGGGACAATTACGTTATCAATGGCTCAAAAACCTACATTAGCAACGGCCAGCATTGCGACTTGGTTATTGTGGTGGCAAAAACCGATCCCACACAGGGTGCAAAGGGCATTAGCCTCATTGTTGTTGAGGCGAACACTCCCGGCTTCCAGCGCGGCAGAAACCTCAAGAAAATGGGCCAAGCTGCGGCAGATACATCAGAACTGTTTTTTGCAGACTGCCGTGTGCCAGTAGGTAATTGTCTCGGCGACGAAGGCAAAGGCTTTGTGCAACTTATGCAGCAATTACCCCAAGAGCGCCTCAACATTGCTCAAGCGGCTGTGGTTGAAATGGAACGCGCAATTGCTATGACTATAGACTTTGTGAAAGAGCGTAAAGCATTTGGTCAGCGAGTACTCGACTTCCAGAACACTAAATTTAAATTGGCTGAGTGCAAGACCGAAGCCTTCATCGCTAGAACCTTTGTTGACCAATGCCTGGTTAGACACATGGCCGGCGAGCTAGATGCTTCCACCGCATCAATGGCTAAGTACTGGTGTACTGATAAGCAAAATCAAATTATCGACACCTGCCTACAATTACACGGTGGCGCTGGGTATATGGAAGAGTATCCTATCTCCGGGATGTATAAAGATGCTCGAGTGCAGTCAATTTACGGCGGCACCAACGAGATCATGAAAGAACTGATCAGTCGGACGCTAGATGCTTAGATAAACTGACCAATAAAAGATCTAACCAACAGACAAGGTGCCCTGCCATTAGGGCACCCACAGCCCCGTCGTCACCAATTAACCAACAATACATAAGCGGAAAAGCCAATGACCCTTCTTAACAGACTCAACAGATTCAATCAGCTTCATTTACTCGCTATGACCGGTTTGCTGATCAGTACCATAGGCTTTACGGCTAACGCTCAAGCCCAATGGCACCTAGTCAACGAGGCCTCACAATTCAACTTCATTTCCACCAAGGCCACGCATATTGCGGAATCACACACGTTCACTAAACTCCAAGGCAGTGTGAACGAGGCAGGGCAAGCAAACCTGACTATAGATCTAGCCAGCGTTGAAACAATGATCCCTATTCGCAATGAGCGCATGGGGACAATGTTCTTTGAAATCGCTTCGTACCCTACGGCAGAGTTTGCCGCCCAAGTTGATATTCAAGAGGTAAATCAACTTGATGTTGGAGGCGTTACAGATATGGCGCTAAGCGGCGTACTCGATTTGCGCGCCACCACCTTACCACTAACGGCTAGTGTTAGAGTCGTTAAACTAGCCAACAACCGGGTGCAAATCCAGACGCTTAAGCCCATCATAATCGACGCGAATCTGAGCGCCAGTGAGGGTATAGAGAGGCTTCGTGTCATAGCCGGCCTGCCCTCTATCAGCTACAGCGTGCCAGTAACCTTTAGCCTGGTATTCCAGCAATAACCAACAGCTCCTCTTTCTGCCCTAGTCTAAAAGTAGCCTGTTCAATCGAACAGGCCAAGCAAAAGCATTCAGTGCACCTAATGCCGCACGCCGGCCTAATCGGCATATAATGCTGGTCCTTTTCAATGGCTTTTATATGCACACCTACTGGAAGTTCTATTGGCCGCTGGCGTTAACCGGCGTGGGCATGGTGCTCTCGCTACAATTCCAAAATGCAACGTTAGCTCGGTATCCGGAAGCGGTAACCGAACTAGCGGTACTTGCATTAGCCTATGGAGTGTTTGGCACATTCAATGCCGGCATGCAATTCATTGCCCAGCTCTCTAATGTCTATGCCCGCAGCGTGGTGGCAACCCAGCGTTCATGGCTGTTTGTACTCATTATCAGCTTCTGCATAATGCTGCCACTTGCGTTTATTGCATCCACAGAGGTCGGCGCGCAGCTCATCGCTCATATATTCAGTATCGAGGCCACCATTGTAGCGCGGGTAACCCATTACCTTGCGCTGATGTGTCCGCTGATAGTACTTAACGGCCAACGCCACTATTACTCGGGGTTATTAGTGCAGTCGCGCCTGACTGGGTGGATGACTATGTTTAATTTCATCTATTTAGGCGCTGTGGTCATTACGCTGTTACTGGGTTTTGCTGCAGGCGCCGAACCGGTCTATGTGGTCGTTGGCGCAGAAACCGTCGGCGTAATTTTATTTATTGGTCTTTTGTTGTATGCGCGCTACCACTTGTATGTACCGCCAGAAAAACCTGAACATGAACATGTCACTTATATAGAGTTGCTCTACTTCTTTGTTCCCGTATCTACAACCGGCGTCATGTTTGCCCTAAGCCGCCCTATCCTCTTTGCTTTTGTCGCGCGGGCGCCCGACGGTATATTGGCTATTGCGGCCTTGCGCGTCGCTTTTGATTTCAGCATGATCTTCCAACAAGCAGCTAATCAATTCCGTCATTTTTTCATCACTTTTGGTTTTGACGATATTGAACAAAAGAAAAAATTCCTTACCCTAGTGACACTTGGTATAACCGCCATGATGCTTATATTTGCTCTTACGCCGTTGTCAACTATCCTCTGGGCAGACCTGATGGGTCTCCCTAGCGATTTGGTCAACATTGCCAGAGACGTATCGCTAATTATGTGCCTCATGCCAGCAATTATTATCTATCGCAACTTCTTTCATAGCCGCCTAATGATGAGCCGAAAAACCGGCGGCATGGCCTACGGCAGCATTATTCGCGTGATTGGCATCTACTTATCTGCACAAATTTTCTTTAGCTTGGGTTTGCTCAATCACATCATCGCAACCTTTATTCTGATCTTAGGATTTATAATTGAAGCGGTCATAGCGCGCCAATCCAGCATAAGAGTACTTGCCAAAGAACATGCACTAAATCAATAGAAACGATCAAGTTAGTTAAAGCGTGAGGCAGATCATGCCAACGTGTTTTATACTAAATCCATGAATAGCTAGGAAAACGGAATTCAAATGACCTCCACGCTTGGGCCAACCTCACATACTTACTTCTCACAAAGGCTGCGCCTGCATTATGTCGATTGGGGTAATCCCGACGCACCGCCGATGATTTTAATTCACGGTGGCCGAGACCATTGCCGTAATTGGGATTGGGTGGCCGAGCACTTTAGGCACGATTACCACATTATTGCGCCGGACCTGCGCGGTCACGGTGACAGCCAATGGATGGAAGGCGGTTCTTATAGCCAAATTGACTACGTTTATGACATCGCCCAATTGCTGCAACAAAAGCAAATGTCGCCGGTGACCGTTATTGGCCATTCATTGGGTGGATCTATTTCTACGCTGTATACCGCCCTGCACCCAGAAAAAGTCAACAAATTAGTGGCCATTGAAGGTATGGGACCACCACCCAAAATGATCGAAGAGCGCTTCAACCAACCCATCAGCAAACGCTTACACAACTGGATGAATGACCTGCGTAAATCTTCAGGACGTCTGCCTCGTCGCTATAAGACTCTAGAAGAAGCATTCCAGCGAATGCAGACAGAAAACCCTCACTTGTCTGAGGATCAAGCAAGGCACCTGACCATTCACGGCAGCAATCAAAACGAAGACGGCACATTCAGTTGGAAGTTCGACAACTATGTAAGGAACTTCGCGCCCATAGGCGTACCATTCGACGAGATGGCCACACTGTATGGCGACATCACATGCCCCACGCTGTTGGTGCGTGGCTTAGAGTCATGGGCGTCTGATCCAATTGCAGATGGCCGCACCAAGAGCTTCAACTGTGAGCTTGAGGTGGAAGCCTTCACAGATGCTGGCCACTGGGTGCATCACGATCAGTTAGACGACTTTGTGAAACGCGTAAAAACTTTTTTAGCCTAATAGCCAAAGCAGATGTCTATGACCGCCTTAGCTCTCAAACTACACGCCTCGTCCTGGCAAGGGGTGTTTTACATTACGGGTGGCGGCGCGTCTTTAATCAGTCAGTTGCTAGACGTGCCCGGCGCGTCGAATACTGTATTGGAAGCCACCGTTCCCTACGCAGAAAAATCGTTAGCTCAATTGCTAGGCAAGGCCCCAGAGCAGGCTGTCGCTACGGCTACGGCTCGCGCACTGGCCATGGCGGGCTACAAGAAGGCCAACGCGCTCGCAGATGGCAAAATTTTCGGTTTTGGTGCCAGCGCAAGTCTGGTGACCAATAGAGAGAAGAGAGGTCAAACCCGGGCCCACTGGGCCATTCAAGCAGCCGAATTCACCCACTCATTTAGTCTGTTGCTAAACACCCTAAATTCTAGGCAAGAACAAGAAGCACAGCTCACTCTGGCATTTTGGGAGAGTATTGACCGAGCCCTACTGAACTCATCTAAGGCTGCTATCAGTACCAATGTTTTAGCCGAATTGGGTATAGAAACTAAAAGTCAAATTGCAAAAACAAAATGGCAACCGCTGCTTCAGACCTCGCCACATACTTGGTGCACTGGAGATCATGATGGCAAATTATTGCTTCCCGGCTCTTTTAACCCGATACACCAAGGCCACGAGGAGATGCTTAACGTCGCCGAGTCTATTACCGGACTGACTGGCGCATTTGAGTTAACCCTGCGTAATGCCGACAAACCGGACATAGACTTTTTAAGCGCTGGTGAGCGCCTTGAAAAAATCAAAAATCACGACGTTTGGCTCACGAATTTAAGCAATTTTTCGGCAAAAGCGGCTGCATTTCCTGGCACAACATTCGCCTTAGGTACCGATACGCTTGCGCGCATTGGCGAAGTGAGATTTTATGCAAATGATGAGAGGTTGCGCGAAAAGGCGCTGCAAGCACTGGCTAACCTCGAAACTCAATTTTTAGTTTTTGGGCGCCTTTCAGGTGGGGCTTTTATCACCTTAGAAGACCTGGATCTACCGCCAACGCTTGCGCAGCTTTGCCAAGGAGTCCCGGTAAGCCAATACCGCAATGACATCACGTCCTCGGTCATTCGCGCCGCTGCTCGAAACAACAGCTAAGCTTTGTCCACCGTCAACCGCTGTTATACGAATTTGGCACAATGGTTTTCCAACGGCCCTGGCGAAAGCGCCAGATCAACATAATACTTTTTAACACGTAATCACCAATCAGCGCCGCGTAAACCCAAATCACCGGCGCGCCCAGATAGGCTGCAATAGCGGCCAGCCCACAGCGCATTACCAGCAACCCAAGTATCGTGGTTATTAACGGGAAGCGGGTGTCCCCCGCGCCACGCAAAGAGCCACCAATCGCAAATTCCACCGCCAACAGTGGCATCATTGCGCCAAGAACGTAGATAAATTGTACGGTGTAGGTCACGGTCAGCGCGCCATCGCCAATAAAGTATTCGGCCAATTCTTGCGCAAAGGCGATCACTAATAAGCCCACCGAACCCATAGATACCACAGCGAGCCATAGTGAACGCCAGCCACTTCGAGCGGCACCTTCAAAATCTTTTGCACCCAAGTGCTGACCCACCAACGTAGACCCCGCAATGGAAAAACCAAAGCCAATAGTCATGCACACAGCTAAAATATTTACGCCTATGTTGTATGCCGCAAATGCTTCGGTGCCATAGTTTTTACCGATAACAATCAAAAAGATGAAAAAACCCAACTGAAACACGCCTTGCTCAAGGGCGGCAGGATAGCCAATGTCCAGCAACTGACGCAGGCGTGCTTTACGCCACCATCCATTAACCACATGGCGCACGCGAAACTTTTGTTTCACCCAAAGGGTAAGCTGCACAAGAGAACCAATGGTAAATGCAATACCAGCAGCAGCAGCAGCACCAGCAACACCCATTTGTGGCATACCCCAATGTCCGAAAATAAAAGCATAAAGCAAGGGTAGGTTGATCAGATTTACGCCACCACTGATCCATAACGGTGTCCAAGCATCTCCAGACGCACGAAGGGCAGCGCCTAAAATCAGCATTCCAGCAAAGGCCACATTAAAAAAGGCCAACAATCGAATATTCTCGGTGGCCATAGCTAAGGTTTGTTCATCTAGGCCAAAAACACCTGCGAGAGAACCGGCAAAGAAAAATCCGAGCGTGGCAACCACCAGTGAAAGAGCACAACCTAATACCAGCGACGCCATAGTTACGCGACTAGCTTCCTCGTAATCTCCAGCGCCCCAAGCCCGAGCGACCAATGCCGTGGTACCAGCACTAACAGCCATTAAGATGGCCAACATAGCGAACATCACACGCTGGCCAGCGCCCACAGCCGCCAAAGCCTGAGGGCCCAACTCACCAACAAATTTAGTTTGCACCATGCCGACAATGGTATAACTCAAATTGCCAAGAATACTCGGCAGCGCCAATTGCCAGATTGATGGACGCTCAAATTCAGCAGGCTTTTCAATATCCGGCAGAACTGATGGCTTCGACCCTTCTAATGTTTTGGAAGAAAAGTCCGAGGAAGGACCTGCTTCAGTCTCACTATTAGTTTTATTCGTCTTAATCGGTATTTCGCCTGTCACAGATATCGCAAACCTTTGATAGTATCCCCACTCGAATTGAAAGAGATATATCATGTCCAGTGGAGAAAGCGGCACGACTGCTCAAAATGAATATGCCGATATAGAGGTCAGATTAGACGACTTTGTCGCCTTCATAGAGATCCAAAGACCTCCATACAATTTTTTCGATCTCAGCCTTATAAAACAAATAGCTGATGCTTTAGACCATGCTGATAGAAATCCGCAGTGCCGAGTAGTCGTCCTAACTTCTGCCGGCACAGCATTTTGTGCGGGAGCAAACTTTGGCAACGGACAAAGAGATAGCGTCCACAGCCCGCAGTTTACAGAGGAAGGCTTCCAGAACACCACTGGAAAACTCTATTCTGAAGCAATTCGTCTATTTAGAAACAAAAAACCTATCATTGCTGCGATTCAAGGCCCTGCAATTGGAGGCGGATTTGGCCTAGCCTGTGTTGCCGACTTTCGCGTGGCAAGTCCCAAAGCACGCTTTGCGGCTAACTTCGTAAAACTGGGTTTGCACCAAGGGTTTGGTATTTCAGTTACGCTACCTCGCTTAATTGGTCATCAAAATGCAGCTAAACTATTGCTTTCTGGGCGACGCATTAATGCTGAAGAAGCACTAGCCGTGGGGCTTGTCGATGAAGTAGTGGCTGAAGATGAACTGCACAATGCGGCAATAGAACTAGCGTCAGAGTTGGCAGAAAATGCACCGCTTGCAATGCAATCCGTAAGAGCAACAATGCGTCAGGGTTTGGCTAAAGCGGTAGCAAATGCCACGGTCCACGAACTTGCCGAACAACAATGGCTGCGCGCCACAGAGGATGCTTATGAGGGCATTCGCGCGGTCAACGAACGACGACCAGGCCTCTTTAAAGGTAAATAGATATAGGCCTCTAAGTAAATCGAGCGAGAAGGTGTAAATCTGCACAACCGCATGTTAAGAAGCGAACTTTAACAAACGAACAATTAATGGAGAGACAGGATATGGATTTAGGCAAACTTGGAGTCTGGTATTTTTTCGACGGTATGTCAGCCGCAGACGGCGCAACCGCGGCAAAGCGCTTGGAAGCGTTGGGTTATGGCACATTATGGCTCCCTGAAACAGTGGGCAAAGACCCGTTAGTTTCTTCTTCATGGTTAATGGCAAATACCGAAAAGCTCAACTTAGCTACGGGTATTGTGAACATCTATAATCGTGAACCCGGCGTTACCGCGGCTGCACAAAAAACATTGGCGGAACAATCTGGCGGCCGCTTTGCCCTAGCAATAGGCGTTTCCCACAAGCCCTTAGTTGAGGGTGTAAGGGGTTTAGAGTACGGCCCACCACTAGCCACCATGCGCACTTATCTCGAGCGTATGGCCACAGCGCCATACAACGGCTTTGCTCCAGCTGACAAACCGCCAACACTCATAGCGGCCCTAGGCCCAAAGATGCTTGAATTGGCAAAAACTAATACTGATGGCGCGCACCCCTACTTCACCTCGCCCGTTCACACCAAAATGGCTAGAGACATTTTGGGTGAAGGACCGCTGCTATGTGTAGAACAAAAAGTCATTCTGGAAACCGACACGGCTAAGGCACGAGAGCTCGCAAGGCCCGTGGCGTCGATTTATAACAAACTACCCAACTACCGTAATAACTGGCTGCGCATGGGTTTGAACGAAAGTGATATCGACAACCTCAGTGACAAGTTTATCGATGCGACGTTTGCCTATGGCGACGTAGACGCAATCAAAGAACGCATAGCAGAGCACATGGACGCTGGTGCAGATCACGTATGCATACAGCCGGTAAATCCAAATGGCGTATTTGGTGACCTCCACTGGGAGTGCTTAGAAGCACTTGCACCCTAGATAAAATAAGCGCAAGAGCACTACCTAAATAGAGGAAGCTTGGGTGCTTTGGAAAGCGCTACAGCCACACATGACAAAGCGGTGAGACTTGAGATTTGCCGCTTTGTGAGTGCCGCCTATGTATTTTCAGAAAAAGCCCCGTACTTACTGCGGAAATAAAGCAAAGGCTCACCTTGACCGTGAAGAGATTCGAAGTGGCGAACACGGCCAACGGCAATTGTGTGATCTCCAGCATCGTGTTCCGCCTCTAAGTCACATTCGATATGCGCTAATACTCCGGCCAATATGGGCGCGCCCGACAAACCTTTACGCCATTCAACTGTGGCAAATTTATCGACGCTAGGTTGCGCCATAGTGGCGCAAATATCGGCTTGGCTGACTGCCAAAATATTGATACAAAAACCCCCACTGGAACGGATTTTTGGCCAGCTGGAAGAGGTTTTGCCAGGACAAAAGGCAACTAAAGGGGGGTCTAGCGACAGTGAGACGAATGACTGAGCCGCAAAGCCAACTGGCGCGCCTTCAAAATTTGCGGTGACGATGACTATCCCGGAACAAAAATTGCCCATTGTTTGACGAAAAGCTGCACCGTCAAAGTGCTCCCCAGAACTTTCTGCCATGATCGTGCAGCCTTATTATTTTCTTTCAAAAGCCATCATAGCGTAAAGTATCACAAAAATTAGAGAGCTCGGCGCTTGGGTTAAGCCATGTCTGACAGTAGCGCCTTGCAAGAATGCGAGTCCAATAGGATTATTCCCTTGTGGAGAGGCCTTTGCTTCCATGCAGGCCTCTGCTTAAATACCCGCTAGCTAAGAAAAACAAAATTGAGGAATCCGCTGTGAGCGATTTATCGAACTTCAGAACAGACACTAGAAGCTGGCTAGAGACCAACTGCCCCGCCTCGATGCGCACACCAATGCCCGAGCAAGAAACGGTGTGGGGTGGACGCAATCAGCAGTGGGTCAATGAAGATTCTAAACTGTGGTTAGAGCGTATGGCGGAGAAAGGCTGGACCGTGCCACGTTGGCCCGCCGAATATGGTGGCGGCGGTTTAACGGCAGACGAAGACAAAGTTCTGCAACAAGAATTAGCCCACATCCAAGCGCGCTCGCCGCTTCAGAGCTTTGGTATATGGATGCTGGGACCAGCACTGCTGGAGTTCGCAACAGAAAAACAAAAGAAACACTACCTACCGCAAATCGCCAGAGGAGAAATCCGCTGGTGCCAAGGCTATTCAGAACCCAACTTTGGCTCCGACCTTGCGGGCTTACAAACCAAAGCCGAGGACAAAGGTGACCATTACTTAATCAATGGCGCAAAGATTTGGACCTCATACGCCAATGAAGCGGACTGGATTTTTTGTTTAGTGCGTACCAATCAGCAGGTGTCAAAACACGAAGGCATCAGCTTTTTATTGTTCGATATGGCCAGTGAAGGGGTGAGTACGTCGCCAATCCAGTTAATCAGCGGTGCGTCGCCCTTTTGCCAAACCTTCTTCGACGATGTGCGCGTGCCAAAAGCTCAGTTAGTCGGCGAGTTAAACAAAGGCTGGGGCATCGCCAAGCGTTTATTGCAACATGAGCGCCAAATGATCTCAGGCATTGGTGGCAACAGCGCCTTGGGCGGTTCGTCTAGCAAACTACATGACATAGCAAAAGCCTATGTTGGCGAAGAAGCTGGCCGCATTGCAGACCCTGCGATAAGAGAAAAAGTAGCCGTACAAGAAATCAACGACAAAGCCTTTCAGTTGACTATGGCGCGTGCCGGAGAAGAAGCTAAAGCTGGTAAAGCCGACGCCAACCTAGCGTCTATCTTCAAGTTCTATGGCACAGAACAAAATAAACGCAAATATGAGCGCATGTTAGAAATTATGGGGACCCAGGCTATGGGCTGGAGTGGAGACGCCTTTTCCAACAAGGAAATAGGCACTACGCGGCAGTGGCTAAGATCTAAAGCCAACTCCATTGAGGGTGGCACCAGCGAAGTACAGTTGAATGTAATCGCCAAGCGGGTATTGGGCTTACCTGATTAGCTACTTTGCCTGAAGTCAGCGCGGCCGGAATAATTCGGTCGCGCAATCGATTTCTCTAGATGCGCTCACCGTCTTTTACCTGCCACGCATTCTGGTCTCTACGCCACTCTCGAGAATCTCTTCCTCCCGCGGACATAGTTTTTCCTCTGGGAGATCGTTTTTCTCTCGCACTTTGTCATAGCCTACTAGAACACCGACTTAACCACTGCTAAAAAAATAACCAGCGAAATACTAATGCCCGCCCGAGGTGACACCGTTTCAGAAACCGCCAATGCAATGCTTGGTCCTTCTCCTAACTATTCATATCATTCTCACGGTATTTTAAAATCCTGATTCACAACACATGAGATATCCAAACGTTCAAAATTTCTAGAATAATAAAAAAACCGACAACAACACCATCAATTTAGCCAACTCCAAGCATTATCTGTTGTCTACCTCTCCATCAAAAACATAGGAAATCCAGTAACTAACATCACGGGGAACGCAATGTGTTTGGGTACGCCGGTTGTATCAAATTGCTCATAAGCTCCAATCAAACAGCACTGCAGTTCCATATTTTGCGGATCTTTTTTACGTTAAATAGTGTGTCGAGAAATTATTGAACACAAGCACCCACTGCGCTCACACTCCAAATCATTACCGAGAATAGGTGAATAAATTTGATATAGCGTGATACGCCATCAGATTATCTATCACTGGCATTTCCTGTTTACACTTCTCTCATCAAAAGGAAGAAGCGCTTTAGAACCATACGGTCCGATTAAAGCTAAAGCAGCCTGCCTAGTTGTGTTACTAAACCCCGACAAACGTATACAAACAGGTTCCTGGGCAACCTCTGCCAGGCATCCCATCAATAGTCCTCTTGAACAAATGCTGGTTGCATTTCCCCGAGCTAACCTCATCATACGAGTCATAACTGCCAAATAGGATTGTCGTCATGGAAATAATTATATTGCTCGTAGTTGTCGCAGTGGTGGCGTTTTGGCTAGTCGCCATCTACAACCAACTTATCGCACTGAAAAATCGCCAAGAGAATGGTTTTTCTCAAATAGAAGTTCAGCTCAAAAGGCGCTACGACCTTATTCCCAATCTGGTGGAAACAGCTAAGGCTTATATGGCACATGAACGCGATACCTTAGAAGCAGTAATCAATGCACGCAATGACGCCTCTGCTGGCCTTGCGGCGGCGGCGGGTGATCCCAGCAATGGCGCAGCTATCCAAGAACTTGCTGGCGCAGAGGGTATACTAGGCAGTGCCATGAGCCGACTGAACGTTGTTATGGAAGCCTACCCTGACCTCAAAGCCAATCAAAACATGATGCAACTCACTGAAGAGCTTACTTCTACCGAAAACAAAGTTGCCTTTGCACGGCAAGCATTTAACGACCAAGTCACCGAATACAACACCTACCGCAGTTCGTTTCCATCCGTGCTGGTTGCTGCAACCTTTGGGCACCCTAGCGATGCGCAACTATTAGAATTTGAGGACTCTGCTGCTATTCAAGCAGCACCTAAAATTTCCTTTTAAAGGGATAATTGACAGTAACTGGCAAAAATTGAAAAGCACAACAAATTAATGGTGGCTAATGCTTTATGAACTTTTTCAAAGCCCAAGACCAAGCTAAGAGTAAAACTAGGCAGCTGACATTTTTGTTTGTAGCGGCCTTGGTCTCGCTGCTTGTAATGGCTAACTTACTCGTTGCCATTATGTTGAGCTTTCAAAACCCTGAATCCAATTTTGTCCAAACTATTGCACAGACTCCGACTGAGATTTGGCTGCTTATTAGCTTAAGCGTAGGTGGCGTGGTGGCAGTTGCCAGCTTATTCAAGTACCTAACCCTGCGAGGTGGCGGCAAAGCGGTAGCCGAATCTTTAGGCGGCATATTAATCCATCAAAATACACGCAAACCTCAACAGAGACAGTTACTCAACGTTGTAGAAGAAATGGCCATTGCCGCTGGTCTTAGCGTACCGCCGGTGTATCTCATTCGCGAGAATAGTATCAATGCGTTTGCTGCGGGATTTTCTCCTAACGATGCCGTTATAGGTATTAATCAAGGCACACTCGATCTGCTCAATCGCGAAGAATTACAAGGCGTTGTCGCCCACGAATTCAGCCATATTTTGAATGGCGATATGCGCATAAACCTACGCCTGATGGCTCTACTACACGGCATTTTATTTTTGGGCATTATTGGCGGCGGCTTTCTTAGAGGTTCAATGTTTAGTCGCAGCAAAGAGCGAGGAGGTATAATCGCTTTGGGTATCGGCTTACTTATTATCGGTTATGGCGGCACTTTTTTCGGTAACATAATTAAAGCTGCTGTCAGCCGTCAGCGTGAATTCTTAGCAGACGCAGCGGCTGTACAATTCACTCGGTCTAACAAAGGCATTGCCAACGCTCTGAAGAAAATTGGTGGACACAGTGTTGGATCAAAAATTGAAAACTCTAACGCTGAACAAAGTAGTCATATGTTCTTTGGCGCCATTAAACCATTCGCTGCCAATCTGATGTCCACTCACCCGCCGTTAGAGAAGCGTATCCAAGCCTTAGATCCAAATTGGGGCGGCAAGTTTGAAGATACAGACAAGCAAACCAAATCATCTGGCGGTGCGCAATCCCCGGCGTTCGCCAAAGGCTTTGCTGGTTCATCGGCGGCCTACACGCCGCAAGCGGCAGCCAGCCAGTCTGAACTGTTAGAAAGCATTGGTAGCGCGAACCTAGCGCAGGCCCAGATGCTTATTCACAACGCAGACCATGGTTTGTTATCCGCTGCTCACGACACCTTTGAGTCGCGAGCGTTGATTTACGCCATACTGATAGCCGCCGACCCTGAAGTCGCAAAACAACAGCTGAGGCTGGTTGATGCCAACGCAGAAAAAGGCGTACCCATTCATGTGCATCGCTTACTCCCCATGGTAATAAGCACTAACTATGAACAAAAATTGACCCTGCTAGAAATAACTATTCCTAGCTTGAAAGAACTTTCAGCCAGCCAGTACAAGCGCTTTACAGCCATCACCAACCAACTCATTGTGGCCGACAAACAGGTAGATATTTTTGAGTGGGTACTACACCGCATTTTGACCAAAGAGCTGTACGGACACTTTGTTGCACCAAGCAGAAGCAGCGGCAATATCAAATCACTGAGGCGTTTAACCACGGAACTACATTTATTGCTCAGCGTTATCGCAGCAGCCGGTATTGCAGATTCACACGCCCAAAGTTCCGCTTTTGACAAAGGTTGGGATTTAATACCGACCAATAAAGTTAAACATTTTACGACCGTGGCCTATTTCGACTACGAAGCATTCAACGATGCGCTGGGTAAACTGCGGGACATTAAGCCTCAACTCAAAGCCGGTTTGATGAAGGCCTGCATTCATACCGCGCTCGCTGACGGCACGCTGACACAAGATCAATTTGCTCTTATCAAAGGCATCGGGGCGACCTTAGACTGCCCACTACCACCACTGGACACAATTTCAAAGTAGCCGCTGGCCTCGAAAACAATGAACCAAATCCAGCGCTGTTAGCAGACGGATTCGCTTCTAAGCAAATACGCAAATTTAGCAATCCGTGCTCTTTAGCAGGGAATTAAGAGGGCTATTTGTGTAAAAATGCTTGCTGTGTAAAGCGATGCGGCAATTATTATGAGCCGCTGACCAAAACGAGCTAACTTTCCGATCAACCACAGCAAGTTCACCGGAAAAGACTTCCAAAACCATCTACATGAACCGAGGGGACCAGCAACCATGCATGACAATGTATATGTAGATAAACAACGGCATATCGTCGACTTTGCCTTCAACGAAGATGTGGTCGCCGTCTTCCCAGATATGATTCGACGCTCCGTGCCCGGCTATGAAACTATTATCCCCATGACTGGACTAATTGCCGCACGCCACCTTGGCAACGAGGGCACTGCCTACGATCTGGGCTGCTCACTTGGCGCTTCTACTCTGGCCATTTTGCAACAGAGCCAAGCCTCTAACATTCGTGTAGTTGGCGTAGATAATTCATCAGCTATGATCGAAGAGGCGCAAAAACTAATCATCGAACCCAGAGCTACATTCCAATGCGCTGATTTACTCAGCACCTCAGTGCTAAATGCCAAAGTAGTGGTACTCAATTTTGTTGCCCAGTTCCTAGCCCCAGAGGAGCGCTTAGCACTATTCACCCGCCTGCACGAAGAAATGCATCCCGATGGCTTACTCATTGTTTCGGAAAAAGTCCGTAACGCGGACACGCCAACACAAAATATTTTTGATGAGACTCATCTGAACTGGAAGCGGGCCAACGGCTATAGCGAAATCGAGGTGAGCCAAAAACGGCAGGCATTAGAAAACGTGATGAAAGTAGATACCGAGGAAATGCAACTTGAGCTCTTCCAAGACGCTGGCTTTAAAGTGAGCAAACAATGGTTTCGCTGCTTAAACTGGGCATCATTTTTAGTCTACAAAAGGTTCCCAACTTCTTGAACGCACCAATAGAGCTTTTAGACTGGCCAGAAAACCTGCCTGAATGGCCAAAACACCTACTAGCTGAGCGTTTTCGCCGGGAAAACCATGGCGACTTTCCACGCTGGGTTGAAGCTATCAATGGCCTTCCAACTGGGTCTAATGAGGCGAATATTCAATTCCAAACAGATGCCATAACTTGTGACATAAATCTGAGCGCTGATGCCAA
>CAJWNY010000036.1 GCA_913043815.1 uncultured Gammaproteobacteria bacterium | reverse complement strand
GTTGACGTACTTCTACGCCGGGTTGATGCATGTTGATTATGAAGTAACTTAAACCTTTGTGCTTGGCCTCGTCCCAGTCTGTTCGCGCGATAAGTAGGCCGTAGTGGGCGTGGTGAGCGCTGGTATTCCATACCTTTTGTCCGTTAATTATGTACTCGTCACCGTCTAGATCTGCGCGGGTTGTAGCGCCTGCTAAATCTGATCCGCTGCCGGGTTCACTGAATAGCTGACACCAATGATCTTCTCCTGTCAGAATGCGTCGCAGGTATCCGCGTTTTTGCTCGTGATTGCCATGCTCCAGCAGAGTCGCAGCGGCTAGCATCCTAACGCCCGTTTGTGCCGTACCCACAGCGCCAAAATCTGCAAACACATCTTCGATTGCCGCGCTTATTTCAACAGACAGGCCTTTGCCAAAATAGTCTTCAGGCCAGTGTGCTGCGCCCCAACCTGATTCTGCAAGCCTGGTACGCCATTGCACTAGGCCTGCGTCTGGGTCCCAATTTTCGGTAAGCCAGCGATTAACCTGCTGTGTTATTTCCTGCAGAGATTGTTGTTGCTCAGTTTGCATTAGGCGGAATTCCTTTGGTTATTGGGTTGGGCGCAAAGTGCTGTGAGCATGCGTTCCCTGTGTTCTGCTGGGGTGCCTAAAAATACTTCAGAGCTTTTCGCTCGCTTAAACCAGAGATGGGTGTCATTTTCCCATGTGAAGCCAATGCCGCCATGCATTTGTATGCACTCTAAGGCCGTATGCAAATACACATCGCTGGCGGCGGCTTTCGCTAAGCTAGCGTGCTCTGTAACTTGCTCCGCGTTAGTTGCATGTTCATTTGTTGACCACAGTGCGCTGTTGGCCAATGTTTGCGCTGCTTGATAGGCCGCACTTTTTGCTAGCTCCAATTCAAGTAACAGATCGGCAAGGCGATGCTTAATGGCCTGAAAAGAGGCAATGCTGCGACCAAACTGAAAGCGTAACTGGGTATAGCTCAATGCGCTGTCTAATAGTGTTTGTGCGCCGCCAACCATTTCATTGGCCAGCGCTGTGCTTGCTATATCTACTAAAAGGCGCAGCTGCGCTGGCTTACTGTTGGTCAGCCTTTGTGCGGGGCTGTCGATAAATTGCACGTCAGCTAGTTTGCGTGTTGGGTCCATGCTGTCCAAAGCGGTTATGCTCACGCCATGTGCGGCGGCATCTACGACAAAGAAACCAATGCCGTGTTCATCGCAAGCAGCCACAATAAGGGTGTGGGCGTTAATCGCGTCAACGACAAAGCGCTTGTGGCCGTTTAACAGATGTCCGTGGTCTATCTTTGTTGCTCGGGTGGTAAAATTTTCATCAGTCCATACGCCGTGGCTTTCGGACACCGCGAAACAGGCGAGCCTCTCTCCTGAAATAATCTCAGGCAGTAAGGTTTCTTGCTGTAGTTCATCGCCGGCTAAGCGTAGGGCATTTGCCGCGCAAACTGCCGACGCGAAATAGGGGCCACAATAAAGGCTTTTGCCCATTTCTTCAGACACAATGGCCATTTCAACAGGGCCGAATCCAGCGCCGCCAAGATCTTCGGGCATATGTACGCCGGTCATACCTAGTTGTTGGCTAAGCTGCTTCCAGACGTTGGGGTCAAAACCGCTGTCTGTCGCCATAAGGCTGCGAACCTCGCCTGTGCTTGATTTGTCTTTCAGGAATCTGCTTACGCTTTGGCGAAATTGCTCCTGATCCTCGGTGAAAATAAATGCCATGGCGCCCCTCTTCGGCAAAACTTAATGGGTTTAATGTACCATGATCGAGATTTTGAACTATAGACCCCAGATAGCTCTAGGCATGAAAGCAATTACCTGTATTAAAGATTTACGTGCCCTCCATGAACGCCGAGTGCCGCGCATGTTTTACGACTACGCCGAGTCTGGTTCTTGATCTGAGAGTACGTTTAGGCCCAATGTACAGGTATTTGCCGAGATTCAACTGCGTTAACGAGTGGCTATGGATATCAGCAAGCGCAGTATTGCTGGGAAAATACTCGGGCAGTTTTATCTAATGATTGCTATAAAGTTTTTGATAAATTTATTGCATGTTACTGATCTACTTTTGCCTACCTGCGATCTGATCTAGACTTGCGTATCGCTAATATTTAAATAAAGGGAATTTATACATGTCTATTACGACCCAGTTATTTGATCTAACCGGTCAAGTTGCTTTAATTACAGGCTCATCCAAGGGCATGGGAAAGGCAATGGCTCAGGCGCTTGCTGAACACGGCAGTAAGGTGGTTATTTCCAGCCGCAAACTGGACCAATGCGAAGAAACCGCTGCTGAAATCAATGCGGCGTGTGGTGAAGAGCGAGCTATCGCTATTGCTTGTAACATTGGCTACAAAGAACAACTTCAAGCGTTAGTAGATGAAAGTCGGGAAAGACTTGGACCAATCGACACATTGATTGCCAATGCAGGCGTGAATCCGTTTTACGGATCAATGTCGGATATTCCTGATGATGCCTTTGATAAGACGATTAACTCCAACGTGCGTTCTAACCATTGGTTGTGCCAAATGGTTGCGCCGGACATGCTTGAAAAAGGCCGTGGATCTATCATGATCACGGCTAGTGTGGGTGCTTTTGGTCCATCAGAGACCCTGGGTACTTATAATATTTCTAAACTTGCAGACATTGGCTTAGTGCGTAATTTGGCTATGGAATGGGGCCCTAAGGGCGTACGTGTAAATGCCCTTTGCCCAGGCTTGATTAAGACAGATTTCGCTAAGGCTTTGTGGGATAACCCTGAAGCCGCTGCGCGCGCCACCGAGCAAACGCCTTTGCGTCGTTTTGGTGAGGCCGAAGACTTTAAAGGCATTGCAGTGTTTGCAGCTTCTGATGCCAGTGCGTACATAACCGGTCAGGCATTAACGGTTTGTGGCGGTACCCATATGTGGCGTTAGATCTGGCGCTAGTTAGTTATCTAGGTCATATTTGAGGCTTCTGGTTATTTGCAAATGTCATTTACCTAGACTTTAAATAGCTGAGGGAGAGCTGTGATGGGCGATGTTGAAAATTGGGTGATGCCTTATCAAGGTTTCAACTACCTAGCGGATACTGTGTCGGTAACAGCTGCTCACCAATTCGAAAAGCTTCTTGCTTGCGGTATAGATGCTGACATTTTTGCCAGACAGGTGGATCCGGCTTTCTTTATTGGTATTGCCATCCACGCTGGCATTCATAGCGGAATCAGCGCCGAAGGTAATATCAATATGTTGCAGAGCTTGCGTATGCATCGTCCAGTGTTTTTAGACGAGGAACTGGTGGTGAAAGGCAAGATTTTGGGCGTGGCTGAGGTGTCTAGGGGCTTGCGCGTAGACACCGACGTTTGGTTCGAAGACGCAAAAGGTCAGCGTGTTATCAGCGCTCCTAGAACCTCTCTCAGGCCAGACCCTCAGCCTGCAGAGCGTGGCGGCGAGAGCGGTAAGGGCGCCGGAGAGCGACCGCTACCGGTAATAGAAGACCTTACCGTCTTGCAGTGTCTCCATAATTATCAACTGACGCCAGAGGGTGTCAGGGCTTATAGTATGGAAGGCAATAGTATTCATTATGAAATAGAGCCCGCTCGGAAAGCCGGCTTTCGCGCCCCGCTAATTGGTGGTGGCATGGGTGTGCACTTTTTAATGGCAGAGCTTTGGCAAGCGCAGAAGCACAGCGGTGGGCCTGAGGCCTTCGATGCCGAAATCTATTTTCGCCGACCTATTTTTTGGGATGATGCTGTAGGCGTGTATACCCGCGTTGATGACAAGTCTGGCTGGAATGCTATGGCGCTTTTGAAAGAAGACTCGCAAGGCGACCAAAAAGTAGCAACGGAAATCAGCCTAAAGCTTTTTAAGCCGGGCTTAATTTAGAGCGAATTTTTTCGTAAAAATAAAGTTCCATCAAAACAAAAAATCAAAGAATAGACTTAGGACGGCAGGTGTAATGCCTGCGCGACCAAAGGTCTTCTTCGCCCGAAACTTAAAGCCTTAAGCTTTGGGCAAGCGCAGCCTGGCGGTACCAAAAATCCGGGTTTCGTCTTTGGTGTTTTTAACGGTCATGTCTAACTCCACCAGACCCTCGTCTTCATCAATGTCCGTAACTACGGCACTGATTATAGCGGGAGTGTCTGCAATCATGGGCGCTCTAAACACCCCATCAATATGCTCAACGGTTCCGGTGGGCGCCCATCTATGAATGGCGCTGACCAAAAAACCCATGCCCATAATTCCAGGCACTAATGCGCCGGGGAAGCCCTCTTTGCGCGCGCCTTCATGGCTCTCAAATCTTGGGCCACCCCAGCCTACTGCACGAGCAAATGCGCCAACGTTCTTCAGGGTGGTATCTGGTTCAAATACTGGCAGCTCGGTACCAAATTCTACGTCTAAAATATTTACGATGCTCATGCGGCAGGTTTCTCCCTAATAACTAAGCGTGAATCCGAGATCGCCAAAAGTGTATCCTCGGCGTCAACAATTTCCATACGCACGACAATAAAAACCATGCGGCCTGATCTACCCTGCTTATCGTAAATGTCGTGCAAGTGCGACTTGCCGGTGATGGGTTTTCCCGCACGAACCGGAGCAAAGCACTCTACAGCTTTGCCGCCATCCATTGGAATGCCACCCAAGGCTGGGAAGTCTATGGGCAGGTGTCTACCGGACGCCAAACTGCACAAAAAAGCCGGTGTGGCTTGGAAATCTGGGTGTTCAGCATCAATAAACTGGGCTCTGCTCTCGCCGGATGTTTTGGCAACAACAAGTAAATTTTCCGCCTCTATCACAAAGTTTTTGCTGTCGAATTCCGCGTTCAGGAATTGCTTTTTAAGTTCTTCAATATCTACCACGGGTGGTTCTCTCATAACCTCTAGTGCGCCAGATAATACGGGCGTTGCTCCTTAATGCAAACTGACTCTTTTACAACGACACTTCCAGTCATACAATACCCAGCTAACTAAATTGGGTGAGAGAGCTGTTATGGGACCATTATCTGGATTGCGCGTTGTTGAACTTCAAGGAATTGGACCGGGTCCGTTTTGCGGCATGATGCTGGCCGATATGGGTGCTGAGATTATTCGTATTGATCGCTCTGTGTCGGTTGGGCGCGACGCACAAAAGCACGACGTGCTTGCCAGAGGACGTAAGAGCATTGCTGTAGATCTTAAGAATCCAGACGGTGTAGAAACCGTATTGAAACTGGTTGAAGGCGCAGATGTATTATTGGAAGGTTTTCGTCCCGGCGTTACAGAGCGTTTAGGTCTTGGGCCCGATGTATGTTTGGCGCGGAACCCGGGCATCGTTTATGGCCGTATGACTGGTTGGGGTCAGACTGGCAACATGGCTTTGGTTGCCGGCCATGACATTAACTACATATCGCTATCTGGTGTACTGCACGCCATTGGCGAACCTGGCGCTCGTCCGACTCCGCCTCTGAACTTGGTAGGTGATTTCGGCGGCGGTGGCATGATGTTGGCTTTCGGTATTGTTGCGGCATTATTCGAAAAAGCTAAATCTGGCAAAGGGCAGGTCATCGATGCAGCCATGACAGACGGATCTGCACTGTTGATGAATTCTATTTTTGGATTGATGAACCAAGGTGTTTGGAGTCAAGATCGTGGCAGTAATTTGCTCGACGGTGGCGCGCATTTTTACGGCACCTATGAGACCAAAGATGGCAAGCATGTTTCTATTGGTTCTATCGAGCCGCAGTTCTATGCCTTGCTGCTTGAAAAGACTGGTTTGGACAAAGATGGCGAACTGCCGAGACAGATGAGCCGAGGTGACTGGCCCTCAATACGTGAAAAGTTGGAGGCCATTATGCTGACTAAAACTCGCGATGAATGGGATGCCATTATGTTGGGCACTGATGTTTGCTATGCGCCTATTCTGAACTTTGAAGAAGCTGTAGCTCATCCGCACAACCAAGAGCGTAATACATTTGTTGAGTCAGATGGAGTTACTCAAGCTGGTCCGGCGCCGCGTTTCTCGCGCACTGAGCCTGAACTGCCTAATCCACCAGTAGCGCCAGGCAGCCACAGCAAAGAAATTCTTGCTGGTTTGGGTATGAATGAAGCACAAATTGCTGAGTTGATTGCTTCCGGCGCAGTAGCTTAGTTTTTATATGGTTTTTCTGGAAAACTCTATAAACGATTTCTGTAAAAAACCTGAGCGGGTTATTGGAAAGTCTTTAGCAGGGTACAGGCAAACGCCTCTCTAAGAGAGGCGTATTCTTTGTAGAGATGTTTCTGCAGCTAGCGAAACCTGGCTAAGCCGGGTCATCATATGTCGTGGCGATATCTAGAATGATTTCGGTATTTACCTGCTGAAAATTGAGCTTTTGCGCCTCTGCGATATGCGCAACATCACTGTACTCAGCCTTCCAACGTCTTTGTCCATTGGGTTGAATCACTTCTTTAACCTGTACTGAACCGTAGCGGGTTTTAATCTGTTTTAATTCTCGGCTTAAAACTCGTTTGGCAAAGGGCACAATGCGCAAACCTATGGTGGTGGAGAGATTCAGAAGCGTATCGCTGATGGCCTCTACTTTATCTTTATGGCTTAAAGCCGTAATGCAGTGCGCTGGCCGGCCTTTCTTCATAATGATGGGTGTGAGGTAAACATCACCCGCACCGGCTGAGAACAGCGCATCCATCAATGGCTCGTAAGCCTCTGGGTTCATGTCATCAATGTTGGCCTCTATCTTGAAGTGGTGCAGTTCTAAGTCTTCAATTGAAAAAGCACTGTTAACTGGCAAAGTGGCAGCATCTTTTTGGTAACCGCTCTCGTATTCTCCAAGCACTACTCTAAGGACGTTAGGAATGGCGAAATCTTTATAGCCTACGCCGTAGCCGACTTTCTCTGGGCAAAATATGCCTTTTGGTAAAAACTCATCTACGCTTACGCTAAGAATGGCAGCGCCTGTAGGCGTGGTGCATTCTCCTTCTGTGCCACCGTAAGTGCAGGGCGCTTGGGCCAGCAGTTCTTGAGTGGCGGGTGCCGGTACAGGGAAGCGACCGTGAGCGCAGTCCACCATGCCGGAACCTACTTCGATTGCGTTACACAAAATAATGTCAGGTTGCAGGTACTCAATACAGATTGCGGCGGCAACAATATCGACGATCGAGTCGATGGCGCCAACTTCATGAAAGTGCACTTTGTCTGGGGTGACATTGTGAATTTTGCCCTCGGCTTCTGCGATGGCTTGGAATATGGCCAGTGCGCGCTGTTCTATGGTGGGGGCGAAGTTTGCTGCCGTGATGAGTTTTACAATGGTGCTGTGATGGCGGTGATCGTGCTGATCTTCCGTGGTCACTTTGGCGTGTGTGCCGCTTATCCCCATTTTTACGGAAGGGTTCAAGGTGAGCTGAAACTCGGCGCTTAGGGTTAACTTGTTCAGTTGTTCTCTAAGATGTTGCTCCGGTACGCCAAGTTCAATGAGTGCGGCTATGTGCATATCTCCAGCGATACCGCAGCTGGGTTGGTAAAACAGTGCGCGCATAAGTTAGGCCGTATTTGCGAAATAGTCGGCTGAGGTGGCCGCGGCGGTGAAGTTTTCGGTTAGGTGTTGCATAGTTTGCATATCCGCATTCACCGCATCTAGTCCATGTTCTAAAACAAAAGCATAGCTGCGTTGAAACTCGGACAATTTCGCCTCCAATAGTGGTTGGTCATAATACTTGTTAAACACATCAGGGTTGCCCCACCCCAGCCATTTTCGGCCTGCAAGAAAACGCCCGGCCTTCATGCCGATAAGACCCATGCCGGCTGCGCGGGCTTTATCTAACAGCGGCCTTAGATCATTCATTTTGGGTGACCCGGCTAAAATTGAGCGGTCATTCCAGTCGTACCAGCCACCCGGTGTAATGGCGATCATGGCTAAATCAAACTGCTTGGTTTCAATCGCCGCTGCTAAAACATTTTCTGCATTTTGGTGTGTAGAAAGGCCCAGGTAATCTACTTTGCCCTGAGCTTTGGCGTTCTCAAACGCTCTGTGCATTTCCTCGCTTTGAATTGTCGAAACATTGTTTTGTCCCATAAAGTAGTACGCGTCTACATGGTCTTGTTTTAGCTCAATTAAAGATTCGTCCATATACTTAAGCCAGCCTTTGGCTGCCTCTTTGGCCTGGCCCACAGTGATGACTTCATCCCATTCAATTCCGCTCGGCACTAAGGCTTTGGAGATAAGAAAGATATTGTCGCGGTGTTTTTGCAAAAACGGAGCGAGGTTCTTTTCAGCATCGCTGTAGTAGTGCTGGAAACCCACATCAAATGTGTTTACCCCAGCGTCGAAGGCTGCGTTGAGTAAGTGGTCTTGGCGGCCCCCAGAGAGAGTGGCACCACAGCCAAAAACCAGGCGGCTAGAGTTGTAGCCTGTGCGGCCTAGGGTCTGGTAGCGCATTGTTGGCAGTGCTGGGTTGAGTCCCGCGGCTTCTTTGCCGTCAAAGACGGATGCCGTTACATCACCCGATTTGATAAGGCTGGTTGCACCTATGCCCATCAGTGTTCCGTATTGCATGAGTTTTCTGCGCGTGGCTGTTATTCGCTCTAATAAAGATATAGTCATAGCTGGCTCCCCCATTAATGAAGTCCTTGATAATACGCCGGCTCAGACAAAATATTCAATTAGCTTTCTTTTGCTTGTCTAGTTAGTGGCAGGTGCTGCTCCTCCACAAAAAGAGGTGACAACTGGGAGGTAAGCGCTAAAGCGGCTTTACAGCACTAGAGCAGTGGCTCGGGCTAGCAGGACACAAATATTATGGTTTTATCCGATATGTTAGCTAACAATTTTCGGGCGAACCGGTAGACTTCTTTCGCTTGACAATCTCACCCAATGGACTGCCGTCCGTTTACTTGGAGCCTCCGTGAATCGATATTTCCGCAACATAAAAATTTACCGTATCCATAGCCAATGGCCGAAAACCGAAGAAGAGCTTTCCGAGGTTTTGTCCGAGGCAGAATTCAAGCCCTGCGGAGCTTTTAGCGAACGTAGCGCTGGCTTTGAAGCGCCGGTAGACAATGCCGGAGACCGCTTATGCCGCAAGGTATCAGGCGCAGATTTGTTGCAAATGCGGGTACAAACACGCCTGCTGCCACCGGCAGCAGTTCAAGAAGCGTTGGCGGGCCGCGTTGAAGCATTTAAGCAGCGTATGAACTCTGAACCTAATCGCGCTGAGCGGCGTGACATGAAGGAAGAGGTTTACTCCCAACTGCTGCCGCTAGCATTACTCAAGTCTGACCGTGTGCAGGCGTTTTATTTGAGCGAGGAAAACTTGCTGGTTATGGGTACAGCGTCAGATACTGTTGCGGAATACTTTCTTGATCAACTCAAGCGCACCATGGTGGGCTTGCAGTACTCACCATTGGCTTATAAGCAGCCGCCGCTGGATCTTATGAACAAACTGTTTTTAGGTAATGGCCAGCCGCCGTTACGGCTGGGTCGTGAATGTCGTATGCGTGACCCTAGCGATACCAAAGCGTCAGTAAATTGGTTGGATATGGAGTTGTCAGATCCTGCAGTAAGACGTCATGTTACAGAGGGTCTGAAAATTGATCGGCTTGGTATGACCTTTGACCAGGTTTGTAGTCTGGTGATGGACGAGGATTTAATTTTTCGTAAAGTGCGTTTGTTAGGCCAAGATGACATGGACGATGTGCCAGAAGAAGAGCCATTGGCTAAACACGATGCTGAGTTTGTCATTATGGCAGGCTGTGTTAAAAGTTTGCTCAATGCGCTGAAAACTCAGCTAGGCGGTTATGTTTCCTGATGAATTATGTTCTTAGACGTTACATTGTTAAGAAAGAGCTACGAATTATTGTTTTGCTGTTAGCAGTCTTAGCGGTAATGCCGTCCTACGCTGACAGGTCAAAAGCTGCTGCTGAGATAAATGTCAAAGGGGCGGCTACTGGTGCAGACGTTGAGCGCGTCAGTGAAAAACTCTCAGAGCAAAAGATTTTGCCTTGGACCTGGGGCGACAACTTACTCAGAGGCGCTCTGAATCGGGTTGGCGCCAATGGCGACTTCGATCCCAATGACGGCATTGACTGGGGGTTTGTACCCAATCCTGTGTATTCGTCGGAGAAAAAAGCAGGTTTAGGTTTGGTTGCGTTTGGCTTGTTTGTTGCTGATGAAGAAAGCCTCAGTGTAGAAAACCTAAAGCCCAGTCAAATCGTCCTGAAGGGTTTTGGTACGACCAATGGCGCTAAGGGTTTTGAAGCTAATTTGCGTAGCGTCTTTAGAGCGGATACTTATCGTTTAAATATGGACCTTAAGTTTACCGATACTCCTGAGGTGTTTTACGGTTTGGGTATTGAGTCTAGCCAAGATGAGGCCAATGAGCTGATATACGATCACCAAGGCCAAAATTTCCAAGCCCACGGCTTAAAGCGGATATCTGGTGATACGTTTTTGGGTTTAGGAGTGCGTTATCACGACAATCAGGCAGAAGACTTTCGGGGGGCAAATATTGGTGCAGCGGGTGTGCTGACAGGCAGTACCAGTGTGGGAATTACAGGGCATTGGCTACTCGACAGTCGTGACCATCAAGACAATCCGTCCACAGGATGGTTGTTGCAATTAGACTACGCCATCTTTAATGAATCTTTTGGTTCAAATACAGATTTTGACCAACTTGAGTTTCGCTACAGTGGTTATCGGTCTATAGACACTTTTTTAAGTCAGCGCGCAGCCACTCTGGCTTGGCAGGTACAAGGTCTTCTCAGCGAGGGTGATGTGCCTTGGGACCGGTTGACGCTGTTGGGCGGAGGTCGTCAGTTGCGTGGCTATGAGCAAGGCCGATATAGAGGGCATCAAAAGGTGTTGGGACAAGTTGAACTGCGCCAACCTCTAGTCGGGCGCCATGGCATGGTTACTTGGGTGGGTGTTGGTACTCTCTCTGAGGGCCTATCTGATTTAGGTGCAGAGCGTTGGCTGCCCTCTGTAGGTGTAGGGTATCGATTGCGCATTAAAGAAAAAATCAATTTACGTTTTGATGTTGGCTTTGGCCGGGGCGACAAAGGCGTTTATGTAAGCGTCAACGAGGTGTTTTAAAAACCTTTTTGTACCTATGTTGGAAAATTAAAAAGAACAGCCCCTTTAAAGCGTTATTTGCTTGGAGTGGTTTAGCGACTAGTTGGGTCTTGTGATGGATTTTTTGAAGAATCTTGTGACGAATTTTTATGAGTACTTCTTTTTCTTTCTAGTGGGCTGACGGCGTCGGGCTAGCGTGGCATGCTACCCCTGCTAATGATTACGCGGGCGTTAAACGGCCGTTAAACTTTTATTTAAAAGTACCAAATTAAAGTTACGCAATCTCGGAGGAGAGTATGGCTCAGGTAAAAGTTGCAGCTGAAGTACACACTAAAGAGGCAGATGTGGCCGAGGGTCTATTTTTTACGGCTTTTAAGGCGCTAGTGGATATCTGCGCCAAAGTCGGGTTGCTTTTTGCAGCATTCCTGACGGTGCCCGCCTGCACGCCAGAAGCTTCCGACTCTGGCACGCCAACCCAACGTCCAAATATCGTCGTGCTGTTTGCAGATGACATGGGGTATGGAGACCTCAGCTCGTATGGCCATCCTTATATCCGCACCCCAGAGATTGATGAGTTGGCTCGCCAAGGTCAGCGCTGGACAGATTTTTACGTGGCAGCGTCAGTGTGCTCCCCTAGCCGTGGTGCCTTGTTAACCGGCCGGCTACCCGTACGTACCGGGATTTACGGCAACGCCATCAGAGTTTATTTTCCCGGTGAGCCTTGGGGTATGCCCAGTAGCGAAATCACCATGGCCGAAGCGCTTCAAGATCGTGGTTACAAAACAGGCATGTTTGGTAAGTGGCACCTTGGGGACGGAGCGGACGCCTTGCCTACTCGACACGGCTTTGACGAATGGTTTGGCGTGCCGTATTCCAACGATATGAACTGGATTGGTGAGCCCGATTTCGATGCGTTGGTGAAACTCAGCATGTCAGGTGATTTAGAAAAACAGGCAATGTATTTTGAGCGTCGTTCAGCCAAGTATGCGGCGCCAGATGAGTCTTATTGGGAAGCGCCCTTGATTACTAGTCGTAAGGAGGCTGGTGAATTTGTTGATTCCACCGAGCAACCAGTTGCGCAAAGTACGCTAACCAAACGTTATACTGAGGAGGCCATTAAGTTCATTAACAAAAGTGGCGATGATCCCTTCTTTTTGTATGTTCCCTACACCATGCCGCATACGCCATTGTTCAGGAGCGCTGAATTTGAGGGTAAAAGTTTAGGCGGGCGTTATGGCGACGTGGTGGAAGAAATTGACTGGAGCGTTGGCGCTATTCAAGACGCTCTGAAGAAAGCCGGGGTGCTAGAAAACACTTTGGTTGTTTTCTCCAGCGACAATGGCCCTTGGCTGAAGATGCATGAAGAAGGCGGCTTAGCTGGACTTCTGCGGCATGGCAAAGGCACAACCTTTGAAGGCGGGGTGCGCGTGCCCACGGTATTTTCATGGCCGGGCACTTTGGCCAGTGGTGTTGTCAGTGAGATCGGTTCTACCTTAGATCTATTCGCGACCGTCATGGCGCTGACTAAAATGCCAGAAGACGCGAAAGTAACTTCGGGTGTTGATGGCTTTGATTTAACTGCAACATTGTTAGAGAAGACCGCTAGTCCAAGGCAAGAAATGCCTTTCTATCGTGGGGGTGATTTGTATGCCTATCGTAAGGGACCTTGGAAGATGCACTTTATTACCGAAGGTGCTTACGACCAAGGAGAGAAGCGTACAAAACATAATATTCCGCAGCTTTATCATTTGTTGCGCGACCCGTCTGAACGTTTCGACGTTGCTGAAAAATACCCAGAAGTCATGGCGGACTTGTTGGCTGCTGTGGCAAATCACCAAAAAAGTATAAACATTCAACCGCCTTTGTTTGATCGTCGATTGATGCCTCGTTGAATAGATCCTTTGCTCAGGGCAGTGAGTTAAACTGCTCAGTTAAAGCAGCGAAGTACACGTTATGTATGAATAGTCGGGAGAGATAAAATGTTAGCGAAGCCTTTGGCAATACCAACAGAAGCCAGTATTAGTGCGGGTTGGTTTAACCAATGCTTTGCCAACTTGGGGTTAAAAACCCAGGTTGCTGAGTTTACTGCTATGCAGATCGGCACCGGTCAAATTGGTAAATGTATTCGCTATAGCTTTGCGTTCAAAGATGCGGGTGAACAAATTCCAGACGTTCCTGGAAGTGTTATAGGCAAGTTTCCAGCTGATGATGAAAGTAGTCGTGTGATCGGCGTAGCTCTGCAAAATTTCTTTAAAGAAGTTTGCTTTTATCAACAACTACAAGATCGTTTAGCGATTAAGACGCCCAAGTGCTACTACGCAGAAATTATCGATCAAGGGCCAGAGTTCTTCGTTTTGCTAGAAGATTTGGCGCCAGGTGAACAAGGGGATCAACTGCTCGGTTGTGATCCAGTAGTTGCAAAAGCTGCGCTAACAGAATTAGTTGGTCTGCATGCGCCAAGTTGGTGTGATGAAAGTTTACGTGGACTGACTTGGTTGCGCGACGAGGAGCAGGCCCAAAGTTCCGCCACTTTGGATATGTATCGTGCCCAGCTCGATGGATTCATTGAGCGCTTTGCCTCACACCTTACTGAAGACGAGCAGTGGATTATTAAGCAAGTTAGCATAGTAGAAAATTCGCCGTTTATGGCGAGTTTCCCAGAACCCTTTTCACTCATCCATGTAGATTATCGTCTGGATAACCTAATGATCGATCGTAGCGGAGGAGGGTGTGGGATTACCGCGCTAGATTGGCAGAGCATTACCCTAGGCGCGCCGATGAATGATGTAGCCTATTTCATAGGCGCAGGTCTTGAGGCGGATGTTAGACGACCTGTAGAAGAAGAGTTGGTAAAAGCTTATTACCACGACTTATTGAACGCCGGCATAAAAGATTTTAGTTGGGAAGCCTGCTGGCAAAATTATCGTAGAGGTGCGTTTGCTGGGTTTGCAGTGACCGTGATTGCTTCCATGTTGGTCCAGCGGACAGAGCGCGGCGATGAAATGTTTGCCACCATGGCACGTCGACATGCTCGTCATGCGCTAGATCTCAATGCTCAAGAATTCCTCGTATAAAAACAACAGTTGAGTCCCGTTCCACCTTTTGTCCGAACTTAAGTAGCCTGTAGGTAGGCCCTCCAGCCTTGCGTTTTCTTCCCATCTAAATTCTCCCCGATATATCAATTGCCTAGAAAATATCTGGGGCAAATTTGCGCAGCTTGTAATAGGTAGTTTTTGTTAATCGCCTCTGACTAATAACTTTTGAAGATAAGGGTGAGAACAAATGACTGAATATGTAATCACTTATTTCGGTGACAATTCGCCTTCCCTCGCTGAAGAAAGTACGTAAAATATGGCTGAGTATCGACAGTGGATGACTTCTCTTGGAGATGCCGCCGTTAGTCCAGTGAATCCACGAAAGAACCCCTAAATCATCGCAGCTGACGGCAATTTTGCCAAAGGTCGCGCTATCGAAATATCTGGATTTACCGTTATTAACGTCGCCTCCACGCAAGAGGCAATAAAATCCGTATGAGAGGATTAAAAGAGCTCGCTCGTCTCGCTCAAAGGTAGGTCAATTGTCTTGACTGCTCAGATGCAGCGCTAGGTGTTCTTTATCGTAGCCCGTCCCAAGCCTCTCGCTCAATCTGTCCGGGGTTGTCTACCACAGCGCTCTCGTTATTAAAGCACATGGTTGCGCGCTGCTCTAAGTCGTAGGCGGGCCAGCCGGGGTTGCCGTCGTTAATAAAACTAGTCCAAGCGCTGTGCATGGCATCTGCTACGTGCTGGGGTTTCTCTCCAGGCCCAATAAATAGCTCTACGCCTGCTCGATCTAAGTTGTCGAATGCAAAGGGTATTTCCAGTGCGTGGGTGGCTTTGAGTTTTCCGTCAAATGCCCTTGAGCACCAATTGAACTGATACAGCCAGTTGTTATTAATGCTGTTGTTCTGCGTGCGTGCTTCCAGCATACGTATGGCGGGTATGCGGAACATGTGGTCCGTGGTTAATGCAACTAAAAGTGCGTCGAGGTCAGCATTAGGTCTGGTGGTTTTATAAGTTGCCAGTGCGGTTTCTGCACCTAAGCCTTCGATAACACGTTGAAGTTTTGCCTCATTGGCGGCGCCGCTACTCCATAATGTGGTTTCGTCGGCATTGGTCCCGGTGAGCACAGCTATTTGGCTACCCATGCCACTGCTGATGGCCGTTAGCGGGTCTGTGGGTAAAAGTGTCGTGCCGTGTACTGGGTAAAAGGGTGCTACGGTTGTTCCTAGTTCGCTCATCACGCCTGCGCCCGTTTCAAAGTGGCGAGATGTGGTTGCTTGGGCTTGCAGGATTTGCTCCGGCGATACTGCCAATAAACCAATTGCATTCTTTTCATCTAGGTCCGCCAAAAAACGTTCGGTGACTTTGGCGGCGGCCTCACTTGGCAGGGTGTGATGGGCAGCGCCACTTTGAGGTATGGCTTGGTGGAACAGACCTTGGGCAGCTTCGCACGCCAACAAGGTGCCAACACTGAACGCGCCCGCTGATTCTCCAGCAACGGTGACCCTCGAAGGGTCGCCGCCAAAAGCTGCAATATTCTTGTGCACCCATTGCAGGGCGGCAAGCTGATCCAGTGTGCCGTTGATATTAGATGTAGCGAATTCTTCGCCCAAGTGCGTCAGATCTGCAAAGCCTAGCGCGCCTAATCGGTAGTTTATGGAGACCACCACAATGTCGCCATTGATTGCGAATCGTGTGCCGTTATACCAAGGAATTGCGCCCTGGCCGGTGCGGTAGCCGCCGCCGTGGATCCAAACTAAAACTGCGCGTTTGCCTCCATCCGTAGAGTCGGCTGCTTGCTTCGGTGTAGTGATGTTTAGGGTTAAGCAATCTTCATTCCAGCGCACACTGGCGCTGTCTGTTAATCCTTCGCCAGCAAGTTGCGGTGCTGCGGGGCCAAATTTAAGCGCTGAAAAGGGTTCCTTGAAAGCTTCTAGGGGTTGGGGGGCTTTAAAGCGCAGATTATTAATGGGCGGCTGCGCATAGGGGATGCCACAAAATAGTAATACGCCTTCTTTTTCGCGTCCTTGGATGTGTCCGCATGGTGCATTAATCGTGCTTTTGTTCATTGTATTGGCTCCCTGTATTTGTCAGCTGTTCATCTAAGACATCATTAGTCCGCTAGTATTACCTGATTTGCCCTATCTTTTGAAATCCGATTTCGAAATAGAGTTGAAATTCGATTTGCAATCCGCTTTAAAGCCAGCATTAAAATTAGAGTTGTAAGTAGATTAGGTCGATTGGTACTTAGTATCTACATGCGCTAGCCATTGGTTGGTATCATGCTGGCCGAATCGTTAGTTTCTGCAATTAAGGAAAGGGGAATAGATTGGGTTTTGCAAAAACGCTGGTATGGGTTTTATTAATGGTGGGCAGTTTAGGTGCAGCTTGGGCTGAGGTGGCGCAAACTGAAGAGCCTATTGAGTTCCCGTCAACGATGGCGTGGAGTGCCTATAACCTAGGCACTACGGGCTATAACCAAGCTGTGGCGATTGGCAAGGTGCTCAAAGATAACTACGACACTAACCTGCGTGTTTTGCCTGGCAAAAATGATGTTTCTCGTCTTTTGCCATTGCAGCGTGGCCGGGTGCAATTTTCTGCCAATGGTGTGGCGACTTACTTTGCGCAAGAGGGTGTTTTTCAGTTTGCAGGAAAGCAGTGGGGGCCTATGCGGCTTCGCATTGTAATGGCTTCAAACGGTGAGAGTAACCAGGCCTTGGGCGTGGCAGCCGATAAGGGCATTGCAAACTACAGTGACCTGCGCGGTAAACGTGTGCCCTATGTACGTGGTGCGCCGGCATTGAACGTAACGACAGAGGCCTTTTTAGCCTGCGGCGGTCTGACTTGGGCCGACGTGGAGCGAGTGGATTTTCCCGGCTATAGCGCCATGTGGAACGGCATAGTCAATGATCAGGTGGACGCAGCCTATGCCACGACAGTTTCTGGCCCAACGCGAAAGCTCGAAGCTTCTCCTCGTGGAATTTTTTGGCCGCCAGCGCCTCATGATGATCCGGAATGCTGGGCGCGAATGGCTAAGATAGTGCCATTTTTTACTCGCCATATGGCCACTCGCGGCGCGGGAATTTCTAAGACTAATCCTCACGAAGGCGCAACTTACCCTTACCCAATATTAATCACGCTGGCTGAACGCGATGCAGACCTTGTTCATGATTTAGCCAAGGCTATTCATATTCACTATGACGAATATAGAACTGCCGATCCTGGAAGCATTGGTTGGGCAATGGACCGACAAGTGTTTCGCTGGGTTGTGCCCTTTCACGAGGGTGCAGTGCGCTACTTCAAATCTATTGGCGTTTGGGATGATGAAACTCAAACTCACAATGATCGCTTGATACAAAGACAGGACGTACTTGCTCAAGCATGGCAAGCCCACAAGGCCAGCTATCCGGAAAAAGAAGGTTTTGCTGATGCCTGGGCGAAGGTACGAGTTAGTGCACTTGATGCCAACGGCTTTGATCCTATTTGGCGCTAGTTGGTACGAGTTGGTATTAAGTAGTGTTTGTGAGCGCAGTGAGTGCGCTCTGCTTTGAAATGATTTTGACGAAATAGGAACACCTTATGGCACCAGAGCCTCATCCATTTATTCGATCTCTTGTTGCCGGTTTGGCGCTTGTTGCGTTGGTGCTGGCCATGGATACCTTGCGCCTATTTGGTGGCGCTCAGTGGCTGGGTTTTCTTGTTCAAATTGAGACCCAGTACTTCTATGCCTTGCTTGCCTTGCTGGCGCCTTGGGCCTACATCACGTTTCCTTCCAAACCTTGGATAGACTGGCCCTTGGTGATTATTGCTTTGGGTATTTTGGCTTTGTTTTTTGTCACCGCTGAGCAAGCGCTGGATGAAGCTTGGGAATTTGCAGCGCCTGAATATGCAGTTTATGCCTCATTGGCGTTTTGGGCGATATTGCTTGAAGCGTTGCGCCGGGCGGCTGGCTGGCCGCTTTGCTTGATCGCTGGTTTCTTCTCTGTATTGCCTATTGTTACAGAATACATGCCGGGGCCGCTAAACGGACTTCCCGCAACTTGGGGTGAGGCGGCTGCGTACCACGTTTTGTCTATTGAAAGCATATTCGGTTTGCCGTTCCGCGCCTTTGCTAACTTGGTCATCGGTTTTGTTGTTTTTGGTGTGGTGTTGCAGCACACGGGTGGCGGTAAATTTTTTTTGGATTTGGCCTTTGCGCTGTTAGGTAAGCAGCGTGGCGGTCCCGCCAAGGTGGCTATTGTTTCGAGCGGCCTGATGGGTTCTATGAGTGGTAGCGTGGTCACTAACGTTTTGACTACAGGGCAATTAACTATTCCTGCTATGCGCAAAGCGGGTATGGCGCCGCACATAGCGGGTGGGATAGAAGCCTGTGCATCTACTGGCGGAGTTCTGCTGCCGCCTATTATGGGTTCCACGGCATTTGTTATGGCCACGCTTTTGGATATTGCCTACATAGACGTAGCCGTTGCTGCGGCTCTGCCAGCGGTTCTATACTTTGTCAGTCTCTACATGCAAATTGATGCTTACGCTGGGCGTAACAAGTTGCAGGGTTTGGCCAGCGAAGACATCCCAAGCATTAGAAAAACTATAATTGAAGGGTGGTTTTATATGGGCGCTTTTGCGCTACTGATCTTTTTGTTGATCTTCTTACAGCGAGAATCTATTGCCCCGTATTACGCAACAGCGGTTTTGCTCATTTTAAATCAGATGTCTAAGAATAATCGGTTAACGCCCAAAACCGCCTTGGATTTGCTGTATAGCGTGGGTAAATTGTTAATCGAGTTAGTGGTCATATTAGCCGGTGTTGGTTTGATTGTAGGTTCGCTGTCCATGACCGGCTTAAGCGGTACGTTAGTAAATGATCTGTTGAGCCTGGCGGGTGATGACGTTGGCTTGTTATTATTGATGGGCGCGCTTACCAGTTTTGTTTTAGGTATTGGCATGACGGTGACGGCGGCCTATATTTTTCTAGCGGTAGTGCTGGCTCCAGCTTTGGTTAGCCAAGATTTAGATCCGCTGAGCGTGCATTTGTTTATTCTTTATTGGGCAATGCTCTCATATATAACGCCGCCGGTTGCGTTGGGTGCTTACGCCGCTGCTTCTATCGCTGAAGCCAATCCGCTGAAGACTGGGTTTGCAGCGATGACAATGGGCAGTGTGATTTATGTAATCCCATTTATCTTCGTTCTGGATCCGGCATTTATTCTTAAGTCAGATATGTTGTCTTCAATGCAGGTAGTACTTGAAGCTTTGATTGGCGTTTGGCTGATTTGCGGTGGCTTGCAGGGCTTTCTCTCGGGTTACGGTAGGCTTAACCATTTTTCTGTGCGCATAGCCTTAGCCGTGGGCGGGTTGTTGATCGCCCTGCCGTATATGGGCATTGCTTGGCCGGAGGCTCCGGCTAATACGGTGCACTTAATGATTGGCGCAGTATTGGTGGGCGTAGGTGTGCTGGCGAATTTTATCGTTTTCTCTCAAGATCCGGAGATTTCTCAGGATGACAACACTCATTAGGCTGATTTTTTTTGAGATCTAACTTCATCTAGCTCAGGGCCTAGTACTGAGTGCCTAAACCCGTTAGGCCAGTTTTTAACGTCCGGCTTCTCACAGCTTCAGTCTCTTGGCGTGACCAATGGGAAGCGTCGCGGGAACTGATCGAATAGCAGTGAGAATTTGAGTATTACATCTATATCTCCTCCAATTTCCAACTTGTCCTCGGTAATCAATGTTGGGCCATCTACTAGTCCCATAATCAATTTTTTAAAATCAGCTGAAGAAACTGTCAGCGTGGTGTCTGCTACTTGTTCTTTGTTTTTGAAATAATTGAAAACGCTGTTTTTAATGGTGATGATATAGCTAGCGTCTAGATCGGTGAATTTCAACAAGATGCTGACAGCTAATCCGTCCGCTGCAGGGGGTAGAAGTCGAACCGCTAAAGTTTGGAAAAAGTTCTCTATCGGCATTCCCGCTGCAATACCACCACTGGCTTGAAAAGATTTTGTTTCTGGTAAACCCTGTCGGAGTTCCAACGCCCCGCAGAGGTAGAAGTTGCGCCAAGGGGCTGACTCAGATTGATATCCAAGCTGCTCTAATGTGTCTGCCAACAGCGCTCTGCCGGCAATGTGGTCTGGATCGGACATTACAACATGGTTGAGCACTTCTGCGACCCAGCGATAATCTCCTGTTGCAAAAGAGTCGCGCGCTTTTTTTACCACAGCGTCTGCGCCACCCATGAAATCCATATAGCGCTTGGCTTGTTCTACTGGGGGTAGTTGATAAAGGGTAGAGGGATTGCCGTCGAAGAAGCCCAAATACTTTACGTAAACCGCGCGGCAGTTGTGGTGCACTGTGCCGTAGTAATCGCGGTTGTAAAATTCCTGTCCTAGGCTGTCAGGCAAATGTACTTGCTCGGCAATTTCTTCTTTTGTATAGCCATTGTTTGCCAGACGCAATGTCTGATCGTGGATGTATTTGTATAAGTCTCTTTGCTTTTCTAGGTAGTCAATTGCGTCTTCTTGGCCCCAAATAGGCCAGTGGTGAGATGCAAACTGAACATCTATGCGGTGACCGAATAAATCAATGGATTCATTGATTTGATTGGACCACTCTAAGGCGTCACGTACTTGCGCGCCTCTAGGCGTATAGACATTATGCAAGTGGTGAGAGGTAATCTCTGCCATACAAAGGGCTTTGAACGCGGGCAGGTAGAAAACAAATTCTGCCGGAGCCTCTGTGCCGGGAGTCATTTGAAATTCTATTTCAACACCATCTATTGTGCGCGTCTCGCCAGTTTCATATATGAAGTCGGAGGGCACTATAAAACCTGTGCTGCCCATAGATACTGCGGCGCCCAATCCTGTAGTGACATAACCGGTGGCAGACGCTGGTAATAGGTTGCCATACATATATGTGGCACGCCGGTTCATTGCGTTACCGGCAAGCACATTCTCGTTGAGCGACTCGTCAACAAAGTCCTCTGGCGCAATTAGGGGAACCTCGCCTGAGCGGACTTGCTCTTGACTGACAATGCCCAGCACACCGGCAAAATGGTCTGCATGACTATGAGTGATAAGCACGGCAACTACAGGTCTTTCACCCAGGTGTTTATTGGCCAGTGCCAATGCCGCAGCAGAGGATTCGGACGAGGTGAGCGGGTCAATAATAATCCAACCTGTATCAGAGCGGATGAGGGTCATGTTAGCGATGTCGAATGATCTAACTTGGTAGACGCCGTCTACCACTTCGAATAGACCGTTGTGCTGCGCGTTAAGTTGCGATTGCCGCCAGAGGCTTGGGTTGACTGTTGCAGGCGCCTCCTCGTTAAGGAATTCCATATGCGCTAGGTCAAAGGTGACATGGCCATCTTCTCGCCTCAGCGTAAGTGGGTTTAGTGTCGCAATGAAACCTTTTTGCGCATCAGCAAAGCTTTTTCTGTTGCTGAAATCTAAGCTGGTCTTAACTTGCTCCTGCGCTGCTTGAGTGTGGCTGGTGGCGGGTTTGTTGGCGGTTAGATTTTCGGGAAGTGGTGTATAAGCCATGGCATTTGCTCACTAGTCATTGCTTGTTGAAATTGATCGGGTGTCGTGTGTACCGAGGTCCACTTTATTTAGATAAATCTTGGCTGCAACGACTACTTTCGGAGCAAGCCATATAGCCGAGACCATTGTTGGTATTGCCATTAGCGCAAAAGATCCGTCTATTAGGCCCACTGCCGCATCAAGTGAAATCATAGCAATCAATATAATTGATGCAACGAACACAAAGCGGTAGGAATTTTTATGTCGAGTACCAAATACGAAACTCGCACATTGGGAACCATAAAAAGAATAGGTGAAGAGTGTAGTAGTTGCAAAACTCACTACACTGATAAATATAATGGCGGTGCCGATTGGGCCTAACAGTTGTGAGAAGGCATTAGCGGTGAGCGTTACCCCTTGAGCGTCGCCACCTTGCCAATTGCCTGCGACCAAAATCATCAGAGCAGTTGCCGTACATATGATTAACGTGTCAATAATAGGCCCAACCATGGCCACTAAACCCTCTCTGATGGGTTCGCTGGTTTTTACTGCGCCGTGTACTAATGATTCAGTGCCCATGCCGGCTTCATTACTGAATGCGCCTCGTTGTACACCATAAACCATCATGGCGAGTACACTACCACCTGCTGCCGCCTCACCTGTGAATGCATCGCTGAAAATCATGGCGAAAGCAGCAGGTACTTTCTCGACGTTCATACCTAATGCGACCACGACAGTGCCAATGTAGAGCACCGCCATAAACGGCACGACGATGGTTGCGGCTCTGGCTATTCGGTTTAGTCCGCCGAAGATAATTGATCCTGCTAGGGCAGCAAGTGCTGTACCGGCGAATAAATTAAAATAGAAAGGGTCTTCCTCAATGGTTAGCAGGCCTTGGTCGATGAAAATGAGATCGCGGATAATTTGGATGAGTTGATTACTTTGTAGGACAGGTAGACAGCCGATCATGGCGACAATGCCAAAAAAGTAGGCTAAAAAATGCATATTCTTTGGTAAGGCCTCCCGGATCACATACATGGGACCGCCCTGCAATTCGCCGGCATCGTCTTTGCCACGATACATAACCGCTAAGGAGCAGGTAAAGAATTTGGTGGCAATCCCTAGTATTGCAGTCATCCACATCCAGAAAATGGCTCCGGGCCCTCCGATTTGAATGGCTAAGGCAACGCCAGCAATATTTCCCATACCAATGGTGCCAGCTAAAGCCGCAGACAAAGCACTGAAATGGTTGATGTGGCCGGGATCATTGGGGTCGTCGTACTTGCCCCGAATTAAATCGAAGGCGTGTTTGAGGTAGCGAAAGGGCGTGAACCGTGACAAAACCAGGAAGTAAAAACCTCCGCCAAGTAGCAGCCAAAGAAGCCACGGACCCCATGCGAGGTCTGCAAAGCGCGTAGTAATGACGTTAATTGTGTCTAGCATAAAAGTCCCGTAAGCGAGACGGCAAAGACTAAATGTTTACTAACCTTGGTGCACCTTGAATTGTGGGTTGTTTTTGTTCGCTCTTCGGCGTTTTTTAAGTTGTTGCTGTCTTGACGCAGAGGCTATCCTATCTCGGTGTCCATTAATTGAGATGTTTTACGTGAGCCAAGACGAAGAAAAGTCATTGAGCACAGGGCCTTTGGGGCTGTCTGCAAATTATTCCGAATGTTATTCGGTTGAGTTATTACACCCCATGCCGCGAGCAGAGGCCCGTAGGGCAGTTGGTTTAGATTTAGGTTCAGACGCAGGGTTGGCGCTGCTCGGCAAAGATCTGTGGACGGGCTATGAGTTTTCTTGGCTCGACACAAAAGGGAAGCCGCTAGTGGCTGGCTTGAAGATAGAGGTTGATTGCGCAACAACTAATATTGTGGAGAGTAAGTCCATGAAGTTGTATCTCAATGGCTTTGCTCAGACTCAATTTGTCGATGCACAAGCGGTGAGCGCTCGGTTAAACAAAGATTTAACAGTTGCCTTCGCGGGTGAAGTGGTCGTTAAGGTGATACCCATCGATGAGTTGGCTGGGCAGTGGGCTTCCATGAAAGGTCAGTGTTTAGATGGGCTGGACATTCAGGTGACAGAATATCAACGGGCACCAGAATTGCTGAGTTTGGTGAGCGCGTCGCCGCAGGTCGCTACCGAGCATTTATATACGCATTTATTCCGCAGCTTGTGCCCGGTAACGGCGCAACCGGACTGGGCAACAGTGATTGTCAACTATACTGGAGAAGCGATAGACCACGAGGGATTGCTGGGCTACCTAGTTTCTTATCGCAGCCACCAAGCATTTCATGAAACAACTATAGAGCGGATATATGCCGACATTATGACGTGCTGTCAGCCGACATTTTTGTCAGTAAATGGTCGCTTTCAGCGCCGAGGCGGATTGGATATTAATCCATTTAGGTCTAGCAAGGTGTGCACAGTACCAAATGAAAGAATGCCGCGGCAGTAATTTCACACTCAGTGAGTTGCGGTTATTATATCGGGAGATTAATCCTGCTTGCTCGGCGCAATTAACGCTCGAAACCACTTCAACCACCTATTTTCGGCGCGCATCCAGCGCTCTAGCCCATCCATTTGAATAGCCAGTTCGGCCCCATCGGCTAGCATGTCTTCGCGTTTGATCAGTTTTTTGCCGGTGTCTAACTCTTTAACCACTCTAGCCGGGTTGCCGGCCGCGATGACGTTCGCTGGAATGTCATTCGTGACCACCGAGCCAGCGCCTATAATTGAGTTTTCGCCGATACTCACACCTTTACAAATAGTCGCACCGTCGCCAACCCAAACATTGGTTGCTAATTTAACTGATGCAGAGCGACCAATCGCTTGAGTGCGGTCATAAATGTCATGCCAATCAGCGTCGGTAATATAAGCCCCAGCGGCGAGCATAGTACTGGCACCAATCTCTACAGATACGGCAGAGTCGATCCTCACGCCTGGGCAGATCAGTACATAGTCTTGGATATCAATACGACCTTGGTGGTCATTCATTTCCCAAGTAGTCAGACGCACATTTCTGTCTGCCGCAGAGATGACATGGACTGATTTACCAAAACTGATTTTCTTGCCGTAAATTTTCAAAAACCAAGGCTTCATGATCATCGAGTGATGACCCATACGCTCCAACTGCGGCTCAATAAAATGCTTCACCCAACGCGCTTCAAGCTTGCCTTGAAGAACTTTCAGGGCGTAAGGGCGGTGGTCTTTGCGCATGAAGGCTTATCTAACAAATAATTCGCTAAGAGTACCCGAAATACTGACCTTTGGAGTAGGAATCTGAGAGGCTTTCCTCTAAGCTCCTCCGCTCTATGGTGACCCACTTTGGTCCTCTGGAGGCGATATGCTGTGAACTCCGCCAGGCCCGGAAGGGAGCAACGGTAACAGCGGCGTCGGGCTTTAGATGTGACTGGGTGGGTTGCCACCATATTCAGGAGAGGTGGCAGAGTGGTCGATCGCGCACGCTTGGAAAGCGTGTAAGGTGTTAAAACCTTCGAGGGTTCGAATCCCTCTCTCTCCGCCATTTATTTTTAAAATATCAATATAAATCAATATCTTATGTAAAATTTTCGTATCACCTGCCAAAGAGTACCCGCTCTGGTACTCGAATTATTCTTTATAAATCTGCGGGTACCTAGCGGCCCACAACCAAAATTTTGCTGTCGTTTATGCAAGTTAACTTCCCCCTAAAATCTACTGCTCTCATATAGACAATCGCCTCGCATGATGTGGTTTAAAATATATTAGGAATCACCCCCTCCCTTTGCCTCGCCAAATATCTCTATGGACAAAACCCTCGCCCTCATGATGCTTTGGACTTAGATCATGCAAAAAGTGTCTCAAAATTCACAGGTAGCGGTTAAACGAGAACTCATGAACCATCTACTATAAGGAATAGGTTATAATTGATATATTCTTTTGTTTCCGCACTGCATTAATCGTAATGTTCAGTAAAGAAGCATTTAGCTCATGATCGCAATGGTTTTGGTGCTTGACGAGCGTGACTGAATCGAAGGAAGTCTCGTCTCTTTTACCAACGCAAACTGAATGCTAGTCCATTTAAGTCTGCTCACCCCTAAGCGTCGATCACTGAGGCATGCCTAACATTCAATTCTTAATTCAGTTGGATGAGTTCAATACCCGCGGTAACCAAAGGTAAAAAAATGAAGATAAATCTTTCTAAGTTTTTTGCGAAAGCGCAAACCAAATTTTTCAGATTTCTAGCAGACAAGTTTTTTGCTCGGCGTTACGGTCATAGGGCCGTAGTTCTAGAGACCATTGCTGGAGTTCCTGGCATGGTTGCTGGCATGTGGATTCATCTTAGGAGCCTCAGACAAATGAGAACGGGTTACGGGCCAATGATTCGCGAGCTGCTGGCTGAGGCAGAAAACGAGCGAATGCATCTCATGTTTTTCATTGAAATCGCGAAGCCCAATATTTTCGAAAGATGGTTAATTTTGGCGGCACAAGCGATCTTCTGGAATTACTACTTTCTGCTCTACGTCTGCTCCCCCAAGACAGCCCATTTAATGGTGCATTATTTCGAGGAAGAGGCGGTGAAAAGCTACACCAGCTACCTCAAAATGGTAGAAACTGGGCTGGTTGAAAACGTGCCCGCTCCAACGCTTGCGATCGATTACTACGGTCTCAAAGCAAATGCGAAGCTAAGCGATCTCATTAGATGCGTGAGAGCAGACGAACAGCGTCATGCCGTTGCGAACGCGAAATTCGCAGAAGAACAGCAGCCCGAACAAGCCAGCTACATTGCCACCGGTGACCTACCCGTAGAACGTTTTGAGTTTAAAGAGTCAAAAGATCGCAGAGATGCGGCTTAGTTAGCTATGCCACTCTATCTAAAGATGAGACACCAAAAACTATTTGTGATGGGAGTTTGGATATCGAGCGATCAAAGCATATCAACCCACTTACTCGGAAGTAGTCCCTGAAAACAAGCACCTAGTGGATAAGATGTTGATGCCAACCGCGTCGCATCTGTCGCGGTATCATCTCTGGGTGCGCCTACTTTTCTACGTGGTTAATACGAAATTTTCTCGCCATTGCCGCACATTCTCACTATCAGTGCCCATTTCTTGGGTGGCCTGCGCGCGAAGTAACGAATGGGGAAAATAGCTCAGGGTGCAGTTTGGGGCGCATCTTTGGGCTGGATCTTTGTTAAGTAACGCTGCATTCCTTGTTTTTTGGTCATGGGAGTTACTGCTAGCTTTGGATCCTAGAGTTGGATATCTTTTTGGGTTAACAGCATCAGCAGGATTAAGAGAGGAGCAGCTACAATGACGGACCTTTTGTATGACGTTACTGAACATGTGGGGGTGTTAACCCTGAATCGGCCCGATGCCATGAATTCTCTGACCTATCAGCTGTATGCCGATATCGAAGACACCGTGCGCGCCAGCAAGGCCAGAGTTTTGATTATCACCGGTACGGGACGGGCGTTCTGTGCCGGCGACGATATGAAACAGATTTTGGGTAGCGCTGAACCTGCGCCGCAAGAATTTCGTGACCGGGCCAAGGCAACGGGCGGGCTTACCCCGGCGGCCGATGCCCTGCTGCACACGAACATTCCTGTTATCGCGGCGGTCAATGGACCTGCTGTGGGTTGGGGTATGGAGCTGGCGTTAATGGCGGATATCCGCGTGGCTTCCGAGCGCGCCAAATTTGGCGAGCTGTTCGTTGTGCGAGGCCTGTGTTGCGATGCGCCGGGGTTAGGGCGGCTGGCCGCCTTGGTCGGTCGCGAGAAAGCGGCGGAAATGCTCTTTACCGGAGATGTGATCGATGCCCAACAGGCCAAAGAAATTGGTCTGGTAGGGCGCACAGTATCTCACGAAGATTTGATACCTACGGCGCTGGAAATTGCGGCTAAAATCGCTAAAAATCCGCCTCTAGCGGTTCAAGCGCTTAAGGCAGGTTTACGACGCACAACCGAGCCAGACTGGCGTGACACCGGGCGGTGGGCTATTGAGCAGATCACGCGCCTACGCGGCACCGAAGATTCCAAGGAAGGGGTGGCGGCATTTTTGCAGAAGCGTGAACCCGTGTATCAGGGGCGGTAAACGACTGTACAGGCGCCTATCAATCAGCCGCCTCAATCTACTTAACCGAAATTTGCACAGGACGCTTACCGTTAGGCCCATAGAGGTTAACCTGCAAACTTGAGATTGCATGAACCAATGGGTTTGGAGAGATGGTTTGTTTTCCTGTCCAATGGATATCGGGAAAGCGATCAAATATCTGTTCGAATGCCAGCCGCAACTGCATCTTTGCAATTCGAGACCCCAGGCACTTGTGCACGCCGTGTCCAAACGCTACATGTTTGTCGACATTGTTTCTGTGCATATTAAAAGTGTCAGGGTCTGGGAAAATGTCAGTATCGCGGTTACCAGCCCCGTACCAAAGAACTAGCTTTTCATCCTTGGCGATCTTTTGCCCATTCAGTTCTGTATCTTCTAGAGCAGTACGCCGCATGTGTATAACAGGCGAGACCATTCTCAATGCTTCTTCGGACATTTTCGGAATGAGCGACGGATCATCTAAGACCATGGCGCGTTGGTCTGGGAATTCGGTCATTAATCGAATGGTGCCGGACAATGAATTCCTTGATGTATCGTTGCCGGCAAAGATAATAAGCAGCCAGGAGCCATCAAGAAATTCTTGGGGCAGTAGCTCGTTACCCAATTTAGATTGGGCTATAGCAGTTAATAGATCTTCGCGAGGGTTAATTCTTCGGTCCGCCATTACGCGCTCACCGTATGCAAACATGTCGCTTATAACTGGGTTGAAGCGGAACGGAAACATCGGCTCGGATAAAAACGTTTGCCAAGGATTAGACAAAAATTGTGCGGCCAATTCTAAGTGGTGCATCCAAACTTTAACTCTGGGTCTATCGTCTTCGTCAACGCCGAGCATTTCACATAGCGTAAAAAGAGGAAGTTCCTCTGAAAACATTTTAACAAAGTCAACAACTGGGCCCTTTCGTTCCATTTCGTCGAGCAGGGAGTCAATTTTTACACTCACTCGATCTCGGACTTCTGCAACATATGCTGGGAAAAAGAAATCGCTCTGTTGCATACGCATTTCGCGATGGGCTGGTTCGTCTAAATTGATCAACGAGTTGTAGGCTGCAGGCATGAGTTTTTTTGGACGCCAATGTTTTCTTTCTGGCACGGCAATATTTATGCTACCGCGCTGAGATGAAAATACGCTGTGAGCTAATTCGACTTTTTTAATGTCTTCGTAGCGAGTGACAGACCAAAACCCTGAACGCTCTTTGTCGACGGGAGACCACATCACTGGCGCTTGCTCACGCATTTGCTTGTATTGGTTAAAGGGGTGGCCTTTTGTCCATGCGGCAGGGTTTGCAAATTTGAATTCATTGAACGCCGGGTAAACTGCCTCATGGATCGGGAGCTGTTGTCCCGTGTCAATTAAGATGTCGTCGCTTATGAGTTTCAAGTCTGCTCTCCTGCTCTTTTTGTGCTGGGTTTGATGCGAGAAGGATACATGAAAATTTGAACTGGAGGGGGCGAGCGGGGAGCCTTTCCTCGTCGCCCTAAGGCTTTTTCGTCGAAGTAGTGCGAATGGCTAAAATCAAATATAGTCGCCAATGTGGTTAGGATTAATTTCTTGATAATTCAGCATTGAGGACATTCTGAAATGTTTATATTTTTTATATCATTGGGCTTGGTTGCAGTTTTAGTTGTTCTTTTTGCCTACCTTTATAGAGCACCAGATCTAAGCCAGTTTGATACACCGCGGGCAGCGTTGCTGGTAGAGGAACATGAGATTAGTCATGCACATGAAAACGTCGTCGTGAAGATCACCGACTATGTTGCTGCATCGGATCCTAAATCCAGCATCCGTGATCAGCGCTTAAATATGGAAAACCTGATGACGGCCGATATAACTGCTGCTATTACGCAAGTAGATGTCGACGGTGTTCCCGGAGAATGGGTAGTTGCTGAGGGTGCTGATGCCAATAAGAGATTACTTTATCTTCATGGTGGCGCATTTCGTTTCGGTAGTCCTAAGAGCCATCGTCATATCACAAACGAACTTTCCCGGCGCTCTGGTGT
>CAJWNY010000035.1 GCA_913043815.1 uncultured Gammaproteobacteria bacterium | reverse complement strand
ATTCCAGCTACTGCATTTTCGAGTAGGGACTTCATAAATTATCCTGGGCCAAATGTGTGTTGGTATTGAGCCGGTGGGCAATACCAGATCGATTTAAGTAAATGGCAGTTTGGCTTCGCGGTTGTTGTTGGTGGAGCGCCATCAAGTCTTTTGGCGTATCAACATCAAGGGCAAAGCAACTGGCGGGCACAATTTTAGGTGTAATGCCTGCAGCAAAAGCAGCATCCACGTGGGGCTTAAAGCTTTTGCCGTCGAAAATGTACGGCACGCTGAGAGGTGGCGAACAAATCAGTCCGTTTGTACCGACATTTTCCGAGTCTGGCAGTACGGTAACTTGGTTGTGAGAGCGCACCAAGTTATCCACTTCATCAGTGGTAATGGCTGGCACATCAGCGGGCACAATGAAAACGCCTCTAGCAGAGAAGTGCGAAATCAGGTGATGGGCTGCTTGGGTTAGAGCGCCAGCTAAACTAACGTTGGGACTTTCTGCGAAGCGTTCGGTGTCAAATGTTTCTGCAAGGACGTCTGCCTCTCGGGCTCGAGACACTATCAAAATACCGGTAAGGGTTTCGCTTTGAGACAAACAGGTAAGAACATCTCGCGCCATTGCCAGCATGAGTGACCTTCGTTCGTCTTCGTTTAAGACATTAGCCAGACGTTGTTTCGCCCGAGCGAAGGTCTTGATGGGAACGATAGCCCACATCAGCATCTCCTGTTTGTTGATAACACGGCATCGACCCCTATTCGCACCCCTTTATTGTGCAACTGAGTTGTCTTAACCGTTCTGGACTATTGCAGTGGCTCGCAGTTCTAAGAGCATCAGCAAAGCTGATCACTACCGGGTTCGCCGATTTCAGCCGGCACCTCATATGCCTATGGGGTAGACGGCTCAACGAAAATGACCGGTATTATTTAGACTGCAGTGTGCCCAAAAACCTTATGCATTCGCGGGCTAACGCCACGCGATCTTCTAAAGTTACCATGACCGACTGAGTGGCGATAGCGGGTATTGTTAAATCCCTTATACTCTGTGCATCGGTCTTATCGAGGACAAAACCATTTATTAGACCTTTATATTGGTCTGCAATGGCCTTCGCCGTGGTTGGTATTTGTAGTTCTTGCATCATCTTTGCCGCAGGGCCCTTAAGCGCCATGCCAGCAACAATGGGGGATACCGCTATAATCGGTAGGTGCGATATGGCCTCAGTCATACCCGGTACTTGAAGAATGGGCGCAACTGAAACGAACGGGTTAGATGGGCAAATGATGACGCCGTCGCAATTTTGCAGCCAGGCTTCTATAACTGGGTTAATTTTCGCCTGTTCAATGCCTGCAAATCTGAACCCTATTACAGCAGGTTTGCATTGCTCGCGAACAAAGTAATGTTGAAAGGCCAGTTCGTCGTCAGCGGTGTTAACCATGGTACGAATAGGATCATCGCTTATTGGGGCCATGGTGTGCTGGATGCCCATATATGCGGCAATCTCTGCGGTAGCTTGGGTTAATGTCTTGTTGTCTTTGAGCAACTGGGCACGACGCACGTGCAGAGCAAGGTCTTTGTCGCCCAAACGAAACCACGCCTCGCCGCCTAAACCGCCCAAGGTTTCGATAAATTGCCAGGTTTCGCCTGAGCGTCCCCAGCCTAATTCTTGATTATTCTCACCGGACAAAGCGTAGGTCAAGCTGTCTATGTCTGGAGATATGTGCAGACCAAGGTGTTCAAAGTCATCGCCCACATTGACCGCGAACATGATTTCTTTTGGGCCGAGGATTTTCGACAAGCCCAAGGCTAATTTGGCGCCGCCTACGCCACCGGTCAGCGCAAGAATTTTGGTCATTAGCGGAACATATCCTCAGCAAGAGGACGGTTGATGTCCTGAGCAGTTTGAGCAAGGTCAGCATCGTTTGTAAGCGTAGAGGCCTTGGGTAGACCGCGTAGAATTACCACAGGTAGTTTTTCTGTAGTTTCGCCCATCATCAGCGTTGCGCTGCTCGCCAAAGCGTCGGCTCTGTTGACCAATGTGGCTTGCAGTGAGCGACCGTAAATGTCTTCGCCGCCACGGAAATCGTCAAGAACTTTAATGCCAGCGCAGCCGATAGCACTGCCTATTGTGCCCATACGCCAGGCGCGGTTATGTGAATCGGTGATGACTACGCCGATTCGTATTCCAAAGCGTTCTTGTAATTGCTCTCGTATGACCGTGGCTGAGTGGTCTGGATTTTTCGGCAGTAATAACGCCTGCTCGCCGTTGCTATGGTCGACATTAGACTGATCAATGCCTGCATGAGCACCTACGATCCCCAGCTTATGCCTTACCACTAAAACGTTGGGTTTGTGCCGCATAACTTCGCTGGACTCATTCAGAATAAGCTGGACCATCCGCGGGTCTTTATTGGTGGCAGCTGCCAGTTCAATCGCCTCTGGCCCAGCTTTGACATTAGCTAGCGCTACTGTTTGGCCTTCTGCTTTAGAAATAATTTTTTGTGCGAGGCAAAGGACATCGCCGTCTTCAAGCGTAAGATCTTGAGCCTTGAGCGTGCTGGAGATGATCTCGCAGAGATCATCTCCAGCTTCCACCATAGGAATGCCGGGCACACCTATGACAGAGAAGCTGAGCGCCATGGATTAGTGCTCTTGACCGATGATCTTGATGCCAGAGTGAGACAGAATGCCGCCACGGTTGATCTGGATCAGAATTGAAGTTAGTGCTTCTGCAGCTGCTGCGTTTGCAATAGGGCCTGCGTGCCAGCCGGTCATGCCCGCTTCAGAGATCATTTCAATGACCTTTGCGCGAGAATCTTTGCTGTTACCAGCAACCAAAACGTCACACTCAATCACAACATCTTGTTGCAGCAAGTGAGCTGCAATGTTTTGGAATGCACTGACTACGTGCACTTCTTCACCAAGGAAATCTTGAGCGCGCTTACCCGCGCTGCCCTCTTCAGGAAGCTGTACGGTGCCTACTTTGGGCGGAACCAATGGCACGGTTACGTCGATGAGGATTTTGCCTTTAAGGTGTTCCTTCAGAGCGCCTAGTGTAGAAATTTGGTGCGCAGCAGGGACGGTTAAAACCACGATGTCGCCAGCTGCTGCAGCGTCGCTATTTTCCATTGCTTGAGCTGGCGTATCTGGGCTAATGGCTTGCAGCGCCTCTATGGCCGTTTGAGCTTTATCTAAAGTTCTCGACCCAATAACGATGTTGTAACCTGCTTTTGACCAACGAATTGCCAAGCCTGTACCGAGGTCACCTGTACCGCCAAGAATGGCGACTGTTTCTTTTATGGACATTGAAATACCAGATCTATGAATTGGGGCGCCAGAGTATGCCGTTATTCAATAGGTAATGAAAAGTCCATATTTGTAACTCTTGATTGTACAAAGGCGAGTTATGGGCCTTAAACGGCATAAAAGCACGCTAAAGCAGTTTATGACCCTTTAACCTCCGTGGGTGTGACATTCGACTTGTATTAGCGCCAGCCTTGGGCCAGCCTTACCTCTTCAATTTGGGAGAGGGTTATGCGAATAGGCGCAATGATTGGTGCAGATGGCACTAAAAGTTCAATAGACGAATTGATCCAGCTGGGTAAAGACATGGAGCAGGCTGGCCTGGACCATGTTTGGTTGGCGAATATTTTTTCCTACGATGCCATATCTACCCTTGGGCTGATTGCACGTGAGACTTCAACTATTCGTGTTGGCACGGCGGTTACCCCCACTTACCCGCGACATCCGGGTGCCCTTGCGCAACAAGCAATGACCACTGCTGCGGCCTCAAAGGGCCGCTTTACTCTGGGCATTGGTTTGTCCCACAAGGTGGTTATCGAAAACATGTATGGCATGAGCTACGACAAGCCGGCCAAACATATGAAGGAATATTTAAATGTATTGATGCCCCTCATTCGTGGCGAAACTGTTAATTACAATGGAGATGAGTTCCAGGTTAATGGCCTTGCGTTAGATATACCTGGCGGCAACGATTTACCCGTCGTCGTGGCTGCTCTAGGCCCGCTTATGATTAAGCTCGCCGCGCAAATGACCGACGGCACTAATACTTGGATGGTGGGTCCAAAGACCATGGAAGAACATATTATTCCGAGTTTTCGTGATGCGGGTAAACCAGATCCAGCCATTGTTGCTGGCATGCCTATTGTGTTGACCACTAATGTAGAACGAGCCAAAACCGTGATTGCAGAAAACTTGACCGTTTACGGTCAACTGCCTAGCTACAGGGCCATGCTCGATCGCGAGGGTGTAGCTGGTCCCGCCGATATAGCTATTGTTGGTGACGAAAATCAATTACGTGGACAAATTAAGCGCTTTGAAGATTTGGGTGTTACCGATTTCAACGCTGCTATTATGGATACCGAAGAGGGCGCGTATGCCCGAACGTTAGAATTCCTTGGCAGTTTGAAAGGTAATTAGTAGTAAAGTGCAGAAGAGTACTGGGCATGTCTGAGGCGAAGTTTTCGCCTGCGGCGGAGCGTAACAAAGATGTGATTTTATCGGTGTTGCGCGACGTGCTGCCCCGGACCGGTGATGTTCTAGAAATAGCCAGTGGTACCGGCCAGCATGTTTTGCATTTTGCTAAGGCGTTGCCGAATTTGCGCTGGCTGCCTAGCGAACCGGATAAGTCTTATCGAGCGCCTTTGCATAACATCATTGAACAAGCTGGGCTGAGTAATGTCGCTGGCCCTATCGATTTGGACGTGCTTCAGCCTTGGCCAGACCTTTCGGTGAATGCTGTAATTGTTGCCAACATGTTGCATATATCGCCCTTTGCTACGGTGCAGGGTTTGTTGGCCGGAGCTGCCGGCGTGCTTGTGCCCGGTGGTATTCTGCATATATACGGACCCTTTAAAGCGGCAGGCGAGTTCACCAGTGCAAGCAACGAAGAGTTTGATACAGGTCTTAGGTCGCGTAATGAATTGTGGGGCATTCGAGATTTAGAGGAAGTGACTTTAATGGCCATTGAGCTAGGTTTACAATGCATCAGTATTAAGCCAATGCCAGCGAATAACTTTTCTCTCGTGTATAAAAAAACGAGCTAGCTACTCAGTTCGCGAACTATCTGAAAAGAGACCCCGGCATTAGTAGTGAGGTGGGGGCTGTTCTATTTGCGGTTCCGCGCCTTCATCTTCTTGGCCTTGAGATTGCAGCTTTTCAGTGAGCATTTTTAGGCTCTTTTCTTGGCGATACAGTCGCTTCTGCAACAGCACCATCTCGTCGTTTAACTCGGTAATGGTTTCGTCTTGAAACTCTAAGCGAGTTTCCAGTTCGGCTATACGTTGCTCTGTGTCATTCGTTGTGGTCGTCATATTTGGTTTATCTTTGTGAGCAGTGGTATTAGAGGCAATTAGATGTGGCCGCGGAAGCCAATGCGGATGCGGGTTTTAAAAGCAAAAAAGTTATCTTTGCCGGAAACTTTAACGCGTTTTAGTCGAAAAGCATTTGGTTGAGTATCGATGCCCTCGTCTGTTGTCACTGCCGTGTTGAAGTCTGCAGCTTGACAAAGTTTTATATCTTCGTCGCTATAATGGCCAAAAGGGTAAGCGAAACTAGTAACTTGGGTAGCGAAGGTTGCGTTCAATACTTTTTTGCATTCGTTGATTTCAAACGTCTTAGTGGCCATATCGACACTGGGTAGGTGGCAATGGGTAAGCGTATGGCCGCCAAGTTCAAACACGCCAGATGCAAGCATCTCCGCCACTTGCTTATCGCTGAGTTTGGCTTCGCGCATTAAGTCGCCAGAATTATGTTTGGCGTTTTTATTCACGGACCAATCTCTTTCGTGGCGGTCTGTAACTAGGTAAAGCGTGGCGCAGGCGTCGTACTTTTTCAGTATGGGTAGGGCTTGGGAATAGTTGTCTTCGTAGCCGTCGTCAAAAGTAATAGCCACGCGTTTATCGCCTTGAGCTTTTTCAGTGAACAATTCCGATGCTTTTATAAAAGTCCAGTTGCTAGCTTTTAGCCAAGCAACTTGGCGCTCAAACATTTCTGGACTCACTCTAAGTCCGCGGTGTTTTTGTTTCGACAGAGATCCGCTGATCATGTGATACATAAGGATGCGCGGGTGCTCTAACCCAACAGTAGGGCGCCACCAACAATACTTTAGTGAGAGCAAAATAAAGACAATTAGACCTGCGCCGAGAATCCACAACATTATAGGATAGCCTTTAGTTGGGTTGAGTTAACCGTCACGGCGCACTAATTCCTCATAAGCGCTGAGAGTTTGTTTGCACATGTTCTCCAGCAAAAAATCGGTGTTGTCCTTTATCCTAGCTTTAGTATCCCGCGTGTCATCGCTGAGTATGCGCAGACACACTGCAAATAAATCATCTGCATCTTGGGAGCGCACTCGGCCGTCTGGAAACAGTATGCTAAAAATTTCACCTACGCCGCCAATGTCAAAGCCAATGGTAGGAGTCCCGATGCTCAACGGTTCCAGGACGGTTCTACCGAATGATTCGGCTTTGGTAGATACGGCTAATACAACTGAAGAAATCGCGTAGATATCGCGGATGTCTGATCTGTGGCCTATGAAGGCGATGTCGTCTTCTAGTGACTTGCTTGCGATGTCTGTCTTCAGTGAAGCCAAATAAGTGTGGTGGTCAGAGTCTACGCCGCCGACGATAACACCTTTGATGTTATCCACGCCCTGCTGCTTAAGGCGCTGGATGAGATTGATTAAATGATTGTGGCCTTTCAGTCGCGACAGTCTGCCCGGTAGACAAATCAATCTTTGGCCGACCAGCTTTGGCCATTCTTTGGCCCAGTTGTTTAACCATTGATCTGTGGGTTGATAGCCTCTTGGGAAATCCTCAGGATCTGTGCCGCGGTGGATGACTTTGATCTTTGCAGCGTCAATTCTAGGATAATTGTCGACGAGATACTTTTTTGCAACATTAGACACGGTAATGACAGTTTCGCCGCAACCCATAATCTCGCTATAACGATTAACCGAATGCAAGCCGTGCAGGGTAGTGATGAGTTTAGGTCGAGTGGCGGGATTCATCTTCCGCCAAGCCAGCCAGGCGATCCATGCTGGCATACGTGAGCGCACATGAATAACGTCAGCATCAAATTGTTGTAACCACTTTCTGAGTGGTCGAACGTGCCGCAAAGTTATTGGTGATTTTTTGTGCAATGGCCAGTTGTGATGCTGACTGCCTTGACTGACGAGTAAATCTACTAAACGGCCGCCATTTGAGACCACATGAGATTCATGGCCGGCGTCTACTAACGCTCGGGCTATTTCTAATGTGCCGCGTTCGACGCCGCCGCTTTCCAGGCTAGGTAAAAACTGAATGACTTTCATTGCAGATGAGTCAGCGTATTTGGCGTAAGTGCAGGAACCTCTGGGCTTAGTGTCGCGTGCGTAATGTTAAAGGTGCCGTTACGCTGGCTTAGCACTAAAGTCTGCCGTCTGCTGCGTTGCCAGGCAAAGCACCCTTGGTGTCGAACAGCACATGTGTTTCTTTACCCCATTTTCTTATTTTATCTACGCCAAGCGTCTTGAAGGCCTCATGAGCGACGGTAAGTATAATGGCATCGTAGGTATTATTCTCAGGCTGCTCAGTGAGGGTAATGTTGTAGGCACTTGCCGCTTGGCCTGAGTCGGCCCAGGGGTCAAAGACATTCACCTCCATGCCGAGTCCAGCGAATTCCCTAACAACATCTATTACTCTGCTGTTGCGGAGGTCTGGGCAATTCTCTTTAAACGTAAGGCCTAATACCAGTACTTTGGCATTGTTTACGGCTACGTCATTTTGCATCATCAGTCGAATAACTCGGTCTGCCACGTAAGCGCCCATTGCATTATTGATTCTGCGGCTAGCCACAATCAATTCAGGGTTGTGGCCTACGGATTGAGCTTTACGAATGAGGTAGTAGGGGTCTACACCAATGCAATGACCGCCCACTAAGCCCGGTCTAAAGGGCAGGAAATTCCATTTGGTTCCGGCGGCCTCTAGCACCTCTAAAGTGTCCAAGCCTAGCTCTGCAAAGAGCGTGGCCAGCTCGTTTACCAGTGCAATGTTCACATCTCTTTGTACATTTTCTATGACTTTTGCTGCTTCTGCGACGGCTAAACTAGGTGCTAAGTGAGTGCCTGCAGTGATTACCCTTGCGTAAATGTCGTCAATAATTTTGGCAGCTTCGGGCGTTGAACCAGAGGTGACTTTAACAATGTCGGTAAGGCCTCTAGTTTTGTCGCCAGGGTTAATGCGTTCCGGGCTGTAACCGACGTAAAAGTCTGCGTTAAACTTTAGGCTAGAAGCCGATTCTAAAACAGGCACACAAATTTCTTCCGTTGCGCCCGGGTATACTGTGGATTCAAAAACCACTATGTCTCCGGCTTTCAGATATTTGCCCACTGTATTGCTTGCGCTTATCAGTGATGAGAAATCAGGTTGGTTCGAGTCATCTACAGGAGTGGGTACTGTTACAATATAAAAATCGCACTGAGCGATGTCACTGAGATTTGCAGATAAAGTGAGTTGGGTCAGCGCGTTGAGTTCTTCGCTGCTGAGTTCGCCAGTGCGGTCGTAGCCGTCTCTTAGCCCCCTCACTCGCTCTTTGTCTACATCAAAGCCAACAACTGGAAAGTATTTTGCAAAGGCAGTGGCTATGGGTAAGCCCACGTAACCTAAACCAATTACTGCAATATTTTTTTGCCGCTGCAAGGACGCTCCCCAATAAAGAAAAACTCACTATAGAACGAAACAGCGCTCAGCCAAAGCTTACAACCACTGCTAAGTTGCCTTTGTTTTAAGGAGGTGCGGGATAATTGGCGCGAGAAAACTATGTTATTGCCTGCATTAGGCCGATGGCCGATTAAAGAAGCCAACAATAGCGGTTATGAAACGAGTAATTCGTCCTGATATTTCCGGCCCTTATATTGGGCGTCGATCAACTTCTTGGGGTGCCTACCATTCACATAACCTTTGAATCCGGGTGCGATAATATTGTAACCAAGCATGTTTTGAATTGTGGCACTGTATTGTCTGGCAATATTTGGCGGCACGGCCAAGACCATGTTTTCAATTTGCCTTAGTCCCGGCGAACAGTATTGGGGCGTAATGGCCAGACGATCGGCGTTAGAGTGATTTGCGCCGCCGCGATCAATTAGGGCGCCATCAAATACTAAAACTGCACCTGCAGGTATGATGACCTTAATGGCTTAGTGCTCGTAACTAACCCTGGCTTCGGGCCAGCGGTGACTGCCGAGAATTACTTCGGTGGCACCGTTATTTTGCGTGAAGTCGTCTGATGCCCAAATAGTGCTAACGCCAAAGCGAGGTCTGGGTTTGTTGATGCCTAAGCGTTCAGCTGCATCGTCGTAGTGAAAGGGCTGGGGTGTCTCTCTGGGGTGTACTAAAATTGAGAAGGCGGCGGAGAGTAAATAGTTGTTTGGCAAAAGGGAATTGACTATAGCCATAACGCCGGAATGCTCTATGATTTTTGCAACAGACGGCGCTTTAGTCAGCAGTACATAGACACCCTCGGTGTGGCGGCCCTCGAAATTATTTCTACCCAGATTTTTACCTTGGCAGAATGGCGCGAGTTCGCTGCGAATTTCCTCTACCAATGGCCTATCAACGGCGTTTTCAATAATAGTAAAGCCGTCGTTTTCTATGGCTTGTCAGCGCGCTGTTAAATTGCCGTTTAGATTTTTCATACGTTTTCCATCTCCAATCTTCTGCCCTTCACTATGGACCTTTTAAGGAGCAGATTCTATGCTCGGGCCTAACGAGCGCTTATCATCAGGCGGGCTTAAATTAGCTTAGGAAGAGAGATTATGTTGCAAGATTTATCAGGCAAAGTGGCGTGGGTTACCGGTGCTGGAACTGGCATTGGCGAAAGCGGTGCAATCGCTTTGGCGCAGGCGGGCATGCATGTGGTGTTGTCAGGTCGGCGCAAGGAAAAGCTGGAAGGGGTTGCCGCTCAATGCGAGGGCCGCGCAACAATCGAAGAACTAGATGTGTCGGACCGAGATAGCGTGTCTGCGGTTGCACAACGAATTATCCAAAAGTTTGGGCGGGTTGATGTTTTGCTCGCTAGTGCAGGAATTAACGTAAAAAAGCGCAATTGGCATAACGTTAGTTTAGATGATTGGGATTCAGTGATTCGGATTGACTTAGATGGCGCTTTTTATTGCTGTAAGGCAGTTCTACCCACCATGAAAGAACAGGGTAGCGGACTGATTATTAATATCTCGTCTTGGGCTGGTAAGCATGTGAGCGTAGTGACTGGGCCGGCTTATACCGCAGCCAAGCATGCTATGAACGCTATGAATGAGAGCATCAATATGGAGGCAGGTAGTTTTGGCGTTAGGGCCTGTGCAATGTGTCCCGGAGAGGTAGCCACGCCGATTTTGGACAATAGACCTATTCCAGTGTCTGCAGAAGATCGCGCTCAAATGGTGCAACCGGAAGATTGTGGTGAAGTAATTCGCTTTTTAGCGCAGTTACCTAACCATGTTTGTATCAATGATTTGACCATCAGCCCAACCTACAATCGTGGCTATGTGGCCCAAGCCAAGGGTCACATACCTGGTCCTGCCTAGAACGTTAGTAGGCTACCTGAGGGCTCCCTGTGAGTCCTCATGCTTATTTGATAGGGTGCCCTGCGAGTTCCGATTTTTAGCGATTATTCTTAGCGATAGTCGGTCTGCCCGGCAGTTAGTTTATCGCGTTTATCGCAGGTAGCAGGTGTTCCACGAGCATTTTGGTTTGTTCAATCATATCCGCTGTACCAGAAGCGATGGGCCGCAAAATAAACTTGTGTGCACCAGCGGCGTGAAAATCTTTAACCATAGCCATCATTTCGTCGACCCCTCCAACAGCGCTGTAAGCTGCTGGATCTTTGCCTAAACGTGTCGCTAACACTTCATTGTATTTTTGCACCATCGGGTCGCTTTGCTTGCCAAAACGAAAGCCAAAGCCCGCACCAAAGTGATCGTCGTCTATTTTTCGCCCCAATGCTTCGGTACTTGTTTTGATCGCCTCAATGACGGGTTTTATTTCTGCCGCGGATTCTATACCTGCTTGCCAGCCTGTGCCCCAGCGCGCGGTTCTTGCAATGGCTTGAGGAGCTGAACCGCCCACCCATAATGGCATCGGCGATTGGACGGGCTTTGGAGAGATGGTTGCGTCTATTAATTGGTAGTAGTCACCTTGAAAATTAATGCTGTCCTCGCGCCAAAGCGAGGACATAATTTGTAAGCTTTCCTCAGTGCGCTTGCCGCGGCCTTTGGTGTCTCGGCCTGTCGCAATAAAATCTCTAGACAGTGCGCTGCCCACGCCGAATGCGGGCAATAAACGTCCACTGGATAATACGTCAATGGTCGCGCAGGCTTTGGCGGTAAGCACAGGGTCTCGTAGCCCCATGCTTGCCACGTTCATACCAAATTTGAGTTTTTTGCTGCCGCCAGCTAAAGCTGCCATCACGCTCATAACTTCTAGGTTGGGTGCTTTCTCAATGATTCGATCGCTTTGCCAGATGGAATCAATGCCACCGTTGTCACACAGATTTACCCAATCCCAAAAGCCCTTACCGTCATCAAACGTGAAATTTGCTATTCCGATTCCTGCGCCAACAGTCATACCCTTTCCCCAAATTCATACTGAGTGATTTTTAAATTCAGAGGGAATACTACCGAGATCTGGCATACATGCGAATGCTTCTTAGACCTTATGAGGTTTGAGTTGTGCACCCTATCCTGCGGCTGACTTTCAGTAGGCTTTGTTTAGGTCGCCTAAGTTCTTGCAACATCAAAAGGCGGTGGTCAAAAGCACGCATGGTGAAATCAGCATTCAAAGCGATTACTGAAAGGTCCCATATTTAGCGGGCGCTCCATAATAAAAGTGTCCGTCTCTGACAGTCTAAAAAGTTATGGTTTCCTTAGTGCACACTAGTCAGTTGAATTTTTTGTTTAGCACGGCGGCGCTAGAGGACGTTTGCAGTTGGGTAAATAGGAAAATTGCTATAAGTTGCCCGCTAGTGTTTTCGTCTCTTGTAAATTTTGGAGGAAAGATGGCTGTAAGCTTATCTCTGGTGGCAGATATCGGCGCTACTAATGCACGTTTCCAGTGTTGCTCTATAAGCGAAGACCTCGCAGTGGCTCCGGTGCTTGTGGGTGAGCCATTGGTACTGTCTACGCCGACTTATACCACTGAGGCTTCATTGTTCACCGATGTTCAGGCTCACTTTTCCGCCACTCGATTTACCTCCGCTTTGTTCGCGGTTGCTGGGCCAGTGAACTTAGACGGGGGCGCAGTGGAAGTGATTAATACGGGACTGCAAATTCATGCGAGTGAGGCTGGTGAATTATTATCCACCGCTGTGACCTTGGTTAACGATTTTCACGCTCAAGCTATGGCTGTGCCCTTTGCGCAACAGATACGGCAGGTGGGTGGTGGCGCGGTATTGCCCCAGGTAAAGGGTGTGTTGGGTCCGGGCTCGGGGCTTGGCATGGCAACTCTGGTGCCAAATCATGGCAGCTATGGCGTGCATTGGCAGGTCTTACCCTCGGAGGGTGGTCATGCGGATTTGGCCCCCAGTACCTTTTTAGAAGCCGAATTATGGTCGATCCTTGCACAAAAGCACGATCACGTGTGTCTAGAAACCGTGCTTTGTGGTGCTGGGCTATTGAATTTATACCGGGCCATGTGCGGGCTATGGGGTTCCGAGGCCGAGGAACTTTCGGCCGCCGAGATATCTCAGCGCGGACAAACTATGAGTGATCCTGTTTGCCATCAAACTCTCGAGGCCTTTGCCGGTTTTTTGGGCTCTGCAGCAGCTAATTTGGCGTTGACCGTGGGTGCCAGGGGCGGCGTTTACATTAGCGGTGGTATTGCGCCGCTAATGCTAGATTTTCTTGTCAGTAGCCCTCTCCGCCGTCGGTTCGAGGAAAAAGGCGATCTCAGTGACTATGTGAGAGAAATCCCTATTTTGATGGTGCTAGATACACAGCCGGGTCTAACCGGGGCTATGTATTGCCTAGCAGAAGCGCGCTAACTGTCTGCTTGATTACGTCCGCGATCTTGAATTTGAGCGCGTCGGGCAGCCACTTTTTCCGCCCTAACTTCACTTTTTGCGTGAGCGCGATTTGCGCTATTTTCAATACTCAACCCCTCACCCAATGTGGTCTGCCACCCGGCATCCATAATGTCTCGAATGGCTCCTCGGGTAATGGGTTCTGTGGTCAATATATCCGCAGCGAGTTTTTCACAGGTGGGCAGTAGTTCCTCTTCCTTCACAACTCTATTCACCAAGCCCCATTCGCATGCCGTTTGGGCGTCTAAGTAGTTGCCTGTTAGGCTGAGTTCTTTAGCTCTGTTAATGCCAATGAGTCTGGGTAGTCTTTGTGACAAACCCCAGCCGGGCACAACGCCCACTCGAGCATGGGTGTCGGCAAATTTGGCATTCGGACCGGCGATCAAAAAATCGCACATCAGCGCAATTTCAAAGCCTCCGGTGATGGCAAACCCGTTAATAGCTCCAATCACTGGTTTGCCAACATTGGCCACAGCTTTGCCTAGGTCTTTGTCTGTGACAGTGGTGGAGGTGGTTTCGCCGCCCAGTTCCTTGAGGTCTAAGCCCACTGTAAACGCACGACCAGCACCCGTTAGAATGATGACCTGAGTACTGTCATCGTTTGCCAATTCTATAAAGGTTTCTGCAATAGTTTGGCGTAGTGGTCCTGATAAAGCATTCAGCGCGTCTGGACGATTCAGTGTCACCGTAGTTATGCCGTTGTTAGGCGTTACTAAGACTAAATCTGTGTTGCTCATCAAGTTCCCCTTTTCGTATGCCTCAGGCTTCAGCATAACAAGTCTTTGCTGATACTAGATATCACCTTTTGCTAAGTATGTTCCCTAGCCTATCTATGGTGCGCGCAGAGGACTGAACGCCGCCGTTATACTTAGGTTGTCGCATAGATGGCCCTATTAACTAAGTGGAATGTTTGCGCAGCGGTTGATTTAGTGGGTTGGCACCGATTAAATAGACTCTTGGAAGGAGGGCCCTTGGGGCCTGTATTACTCTCAGTTAAATCTCGTTGTCGAGGCAAGAAAAATCCCACAATTTAACGCACAAATTCAAGTACAGAGTAGAGCCAAAGCTCAATTCAAATCCACCCAAATAAGTGTTGCGGTCGTAAAGCCATTTTTGTTCAGACGCGCATTATTGTTTCTCAGCGCACTGCTAATGATGTCAGGGTGTTCATCTCTAGTGGGGTCGTTGACTCAAGGTTTTGCTGAGGACTTGTCCGCGGCAATATTGAACAGCGATGACCCAGCTATGGTGCGTGATGGGGCGCCTGCTTATCTTATTCTTATAGATTCTCTGCTAGCGGGTTCCCCTGAGAATGTTGGCTTATTGAGTCAATCTGCTGAACTGCATTCCGCCTATGCTGGCGCTTTTGTTGACGACGAAGAGCGCGCAGCGCGCCTGCATGATAAGGCGCGTAGGCAAATATTTACCGCTATATGTCTGTCTTTAGAAAATGCCTGTGATCTCGATTTGCGGCCATTCGCAGAATTCTCTGCTTGGATAAATAGTCGCAGTGCTAAAGAAGTGCCGGCTTTATACAATTTGGCCAGTATTTGGGCCGGTTGGATTCAGGGTAATAGCGGCAACTTTTCAGCCATCGCTGAATTGGCGAGAGTTAAAGCCCTAATGCAGCGAGTAGTGGAGTTAGATGAAACTTATTCAAACGGCGCTGCATATCTGTATTTGGGAGTCTTCGAGACTTTGTTACCACCGGCTATGGGCGGTAAACCCGAAATTGGACGAGGCCACTTTGAGCGTGCGCTAACATTATCTTCGGGCAATAACCTTATGGTTAAGGTCATGCTTGCTGATCAGTATGCGCGGTTGGTCTTTGACCGTGAGCTACATGATAACCTGCTGCTGGAGGTTATAGCCGCAGATGGTAAAACGTCCGGATTGACACTAATGAATGCCGTCGCAAAAGAACGAGCACAAAAACTATTGGATTCAGCTGATGATTATTTCTAGGGTTTTGAAAATTATGCGTGTAACAAATTTGCTTCCGCAAAAACTCCTTTTGGTTGTGGTTTTTGTGTTGCTTACTGTGAGTTCGTTTTCTAGCCATGCAGTGACATTTAAAATTGCTACACTGTCGCCGGAAGGCACGGGCTGGATGAAGGCGCTGCGAGGGGCAGCGAAGAAGATTGGTGAGCGCACTGACGGCGCCGTGAAATTTAAGATATATCCCGGCGGTGTCATGGGCGATGACAAAGCTGTGCTGCGCAAGATGCGTATTGGTCAGCTACATGGCGCGGCTTTAACCTCGGGTGGCGTCATGCAGCCTTATCCAGATATCGCTTTATACAATTTGCCGTTAATTTTTAGAAACTATGCAGAAGCGGACTATGTTCGCAAACGAATGGACAATAAGTTAATGGCGGGTTTGCGTGAGCAAAAGTTTGTCGGTTTTGGTTTGGCCGAGGTCGGCTTTGCTTACCCTATGACTCAACAACCGGTGACCTCTGTTAGCGGTTTCGCAGACCGCCGCGTTTGGGCGCCAGATAATGACCCGGGTGCTATCAAAGCGTATTCGTCCTTCAACATAACCCCAACACCTTTGCCTATTGCAGATGTTCTAACCGGTTTGCAGACAGGTTTGATTGACAGTATTGGTTCGCCCCCAATTGGCGCAATTGCGCTGCAGTGGCATACACAGGTGAAGTACGCCACTGAATTGCCGATCCTCTACGTTTATGGGCTTTTCACGATAGCGGAAAAACCTTTTTTGCGACTCGATGAAGAACAACAAAAAATTGTCACTGAAGAGTTAAGTGCTGCGGTGCGCCAAGTTGATGCAGACTCGCGTCGAGATAATGAAAGCGCAGCGGCAGCACTGACAAAACAGGGTATCGAGTGGCTGTCACCGAGTGCCGAAGAATCTTTCGAATGGTTCACAATGGCCAACACTGCCAATGAGCAATTGATTCGAGAGAACTACGTCTCTGAACCCTTATACGAAGAAATGATCGGTCACTTAGAGCAGTATCGAAGTGAAAATAGCGATCGATAAAACCTTAGGTTTTCTGCGGAAACTCGAAGATGCGCTTTTAGTTACTTTGTTGTTATCCATGGTGGGCATCGCAACCACGCAAGTGCTGCTAAGAAATCTATTTGATAGCGGCTTTTACTGGGGCGATAGCCTTGTCCGCGTCATTGTGCTTTGGGTCGCTTTAGTCGGCGCAATGATCGCGTCGCGTGATGATAGCCACATCCGCATCGACCTCGCTAGTCGGTATTTAAGTGGATGGGTTAAGCCTTGGGTTGCCAGAATTAGCCATCTTTTTACTTGCGGCGTATTGGTCCTTTTTACCTGGGGCAGCTATCAATTTGTCAGCTATGAGTTTATCGATAATGCTGTCGCTTTTGGCGATGTACCGGCTTGGATTTGCGAATCTATCATGCCCCTCGGTGGTGCGGTAATGACTATTCGCTACGCTCTATTAGTGGTCAAGCCTCTGTGATTTGGCTTGGCGTGCTGATTATTGTAATTATGGCGGTTATTGGTGCGCCATTATTTTCTGTGCTGCTTGCAGCATCTATGCTGGGCTTCTACAGCGCAGACATTGAGTTAGCCATTGTAGCAATTGAGTTGTATCGCATTGTTGATACACCCTTACTTGTGGCGCTTCCGCTTTTCACTTTTAGTGGCTACCTTCTTAGTGAGTCAAATACGTCCACTCGCCTAGTCAACGTCATGCAAAGCCTGTTTGGCTTCCTGCCCAGCGGCCTGGCCATTGTGGCGTTTATTGCATGTGCGATCTTTACCGCGTTAACCGGCGCTTCAGGTGTGACCATTGTGGCGTTAGGCGCATTGCTTTTACCGGCCTTGCGGCAGGGCGGCTTCTCAGAAAAATTCAGCACGGGCTTAGTGACCACGTCTGGCAGCTTAGGCCTTTTGTTGGTGCCCTCAGTTCCGCTGATTCTTTATGGAGTTATTGCTCAACAGATAGACGTGGGCGAGTCCTTTACCATTGTTCAACTATTTGTCGCTGGTGTTGTGCCGCTCTGTTTAATGCTTGTGCTGCTTTCAGCTTGGACATTATGGAAGCACCGTGGTGGTGTCATTCCTAGAGTGCCGTTTGCTTGGGCAAACGTAGGTTCTGCGCTGTGGGATGCACGCTGGGAAATTCCGCTACCCTTTGTTGTATTGGGCGGTGTGTTCAGTGGCGTATTTGCAATTTCCGAAGCGGCTGCGGTAACAGCCCTATACGTCATTTTCGCTGAGATTGTTCTTTATAAAGAAGTAACTATTAAACAGTTGGGCAGCGTTGCAGTCGAATCCATGGTCATGGTGGGTGGTATCTTACTGATCTTAGGTGTTGCTCTTGGTTTCACCAATTACCTAGTAGACGCTGAGGTACCTCAGCAACTGATGGTCTCTATGCAGACATATATCAAAAGTCCTCTTGGGTTTTTGCTGTTGCTGAATATTTTGCTATTGGCCTTGGGTGCAATGTTAGACATCTTTTCAGCACTCGTTATTATGGTGCCTTTATTACTGCCCGTTGCCGTAGGTTATGGCATCCACCCGGTGCATTTGGGCATCATATTTTTGGCTAATATGCAGGTTGGATATTTTACGCCGCCAGTGGGCATGAATTTGTTTATTGCCAGCTATCGATTTAAGAAACCGTTGCTTGAGCTATATTCTGCAACGTTGCCGTTTATGCTGATTTTGCTGGTTGCACTCGCCATGATCACTTATATTCCCGCGCTGAGTCTTTGGCACTTGTAGATATCCGCATTCATCCGCCCTGGCGCTCGCGACCATTGAGTATTTGTTAGCACTTAGCACGTTTGCGGTAACTTTTCAGAAAGTGCGGTAAAACACACATTCAATAAATCAATTTCCCAGGCTCACTTACCTTGTTTTGGAGTTTTCTATGAATCATCAGGTTTCTGTAGCAGTTAATGGCCAAGGGCTGTACGACATAACGCCTCAGGTTAAATCCTGTGTTGAAGATGCCGGCGTTGCAGAGGGTTTGGCTACAGTATTTATTCGGCACACTTCAGCCAGCATACTTATTCAGGAAAACGCTGACCCAGCGGTATTGGCAGATTTAGCAACATGGTTAGACCGCTTAGTGCCCGAGAATGATCCAATATATACCCATACCGAGGAAGGGCCAGATGATATGCCAGCACACATTAAAGGAGCGATTACTGCAGTGAACTTATCTGTACCCATAATTGAAGGGCGGTTGGCTTTGGGCGTTTGGCAGGGGATATTTCTTTGGGAACATCGACACAACGTTAAAGAGCGCAAACTCGTAGTAAATGTATTGGGGTAGTAACCGTTCAGCAAGACATTGCTTAGTTAGTGACGAGGGTAGGGACTCGACTCCCTATTATTGTGAGTACGGTTGTCTAGGCTAGGGCTCTTAGTCTAAGCCGCCGAACTTACTTCTTCATGTTGTCTCGTATTTCACTCATCCAGCGCTGGTGACCTTCCGGATCTAAAATCATGCTAGAGAAATATTGCAGTAGATCTTTGTGGGTCTGGTTGAGCTTGGCTTCCAGCATGACCTGCTCGCCGGGCTTGCTGCTGATAAATTCAAATACAGATTTTAGGTTAGTACCTTTGCCTAAAACCTCTGCTAACTCATCCACCACTAAATTGTGGAGCGCTTCTAAGTCTTCTTCGCCTATGCCCGCCTCGCCCGGTGAAAGCACCACATTGGCCCAAAGAGTGGCCATGTAGACTTGATATAAATTGCGGTCGATGAAGCGTTCAACAACAGTTGAGCGCTCTCGGATGTCTGCAAATACAGGCTCGAAGGCGTATTTAAGGTCTGTAAGTTCTAGCATCCGGTAATGGTGCCATACCTTTGCTGAGAGGACTAATATTCCAGCACAAATTCATCGCGCTGGGACAAGGACATCTTTTGTCTAGGAATGTGCGTAACTTCTGCCGAAACAGGTGGAGGACATAACTATATGAAATTGTTTAGTTTTTATCTTCTAAGATCCTCAATGCCATAACTACCGCACGCTGTTCAGATTTGCACAGCCTAGTTGGCTGAAGTAATGTGTTTGGTAAGAAACTTAAAGAAAGGCGGGGGAAGTAATGCTGCAATTTGACCGAGTAACCCTAGACAGTGGGTCTGAAGTATTGCGACAACGGGTGCGAGATTTTATTGCTGATAATCAGCACCACATGCCGCAGCCTAACTCAGATTTCGTCACCGGCCATGACTCAGAGTTCTCCGCCAAGCTTGGTGAGCAGGGCTGGATCGGCATGACTTGGCCCAGTGAATTCGGTGGCGGGGAGCAGAGTAATTTCGAACGCTTGGTTGTCACAGAAGAGCTGCTAGCAGCTGGCGCACCGGTTAGTGCCCATTGGATAGCCGACCGGCAAAGTGGTCCGCTACTGCTGCGTTTCGGCACCCCAGAGCAGCGTGAACGTTATTTGCCTGGCATTGCCAGTGGCCAAAGCTATTTTTCCATTGGTATGAGTGAACCTGATACCGGGTCAGATTTGGCTTCGGTGCGAACTACCGCAGTGGCCGAAGGTGATGCCTATCGTATTAATGGCACTAAAATTTGGACCACGGACGCACACCGTAACCACTATATTATTTGCCTAGTTAGAACTGAAGCGCCGTCAGAAAATCGCCATGCGGGATTTTCGCAAATCATTGTCGATCTAAAAAACGATGGGGCCAAGGTACGGCCCATTAGCAATATGGCCGGCGGCGAAGATTTCAACGAAGTGGTCTTCGAAGATGTATTGGTGCCGAAAGATCGTATTGTTGGCGAGCCCGGTAACGGTTGGCAGCAGGTAACCTCGGAGCTTGCCTATGAGCGTAGTGGCCCGGAACGCTTCCTTTCAGCTTTTCGCGTTTTTGTGGAAATGGTGCGTATTTGTGGCGATAAGCCCAGCCCACATCAGGCAGCTGCTATAGGTCGGTTAGCGTCACATTTCACGACGTTGCGGCGCATGTCTATTTCCGTAGCCGGCATGCTGGAGCAGGGTAAAGACGTTGGTGTTGAAGCGGCGCTGGTTAAAGAATTGGGTAATAATTTTGAGAAGGTGCTGCCGGAAGTCGCGCGGCTCGTTGTGCCAGACCTAAGTCAGCTAGATCCAGTCAAACATAAATTGTTCCGCGATACTTTTGAAGAAACACTATTACTCTCACCATCTTTCACGCTGCGCGGTGGTACTCGAGAAATTTTACGCGGCGTAATTGCACGCGGACTGGGGTTACGTTGATATGGACACGAGACAGCTAATTATTGATACAGCGGAAAAAATATTTACGGACCATTGTCAGAAAAGCCTTTTAGACGCAGCCGAACAAGGTGCGTTCCCACAGGATCTATGGGACAAAATTGTTGAAAATGGTTTTCACCAAATAGGCTCATGCGGAAGCGGCACCGAGGCAGCAGATTTGTATGCGTTTCTAAAAGTTTGTGGCCGATTTTCTGTGCCCTTACCCATGGCAGAAGTGTTGTTATCTAATCAATGGTTAGCCACAGGAGTAACTGCGTCAAAAACCGACTTTGCTAGCATTGGCCGCCGAAACGGTGACTCAATTAACCAAGTACCTTGGGGGCGTAAGGCCACTAAAGTGCTCGGCGTAGTAGCAGATAGTAACAAAGTGTTGGTGATGGATACGCCAAGTGTTAACGACACTGGCAGCAATCTTGCTGGTGAGGCCCACGACACTTTTTTGCTTGCAGGTACTGAGCGAGAAATTGAGGTGGAAGAATCACCTTTTGCGCAAATGGCTTTGGCGCGTACGAATCTAATGGCAGGAGGGCTGCAAGCCGCCTTAGATTTAGGTCTACAGTTTGCTAGCGAACGCAGTCAGTTTGGCCGTTCTATCAGTAAGTTTCAGGCAGTTCAGCATAGTCTTGCGGTTGTCGCCGCAGAAGTTGCCGCTGCTCAACGCGCAGCAGACGCTGCAGTAGATGCGTTAGGCACAGATAGATTCATTGATGAAGTGTCAGCCAGTAAAGCGCGCGTTGGCGAGGCAGTAGGAATTGTTGCCGAGCAAGTGCATCAAGTGCACGGTGCCATGGGGTTCACCTATGAGCACCGATTACACCACTTTACCCGCAGATTGTGGGCATGGCGTGACGAGTGGGGTAACGAGTTTTACTGGCAGGCTAAATTGGGTAGCCGTCTTGCGGCCATGGGTGCCGACAAAGTTTGGGGTTATATTGCTACTCGAGGTTAGTTATCTTTAGTCAATCCAAACTTTGTATTAAGGCGCGGCTATGCAAACTAACGAAAAATTTGAAATTCGCGGGATAAATCATCTGGCTTTGGTCTGTCGCGATATGAAAAAAACTGTTGAGTTTTATTCAGGTATCTTAGGTATGCCTCTGGTAAAAACCATTCAGCTTCCTAAAGATTCGGGTCAGCATTTCTTTTTTGATATTGGTAAGGGCGATCAGTTGGCATTTTTCTGGTTTCCTGAAGCGCCGAAAAAAGTGCCGGGGGTTACTCATGCAGCATCTCTGGTTGGCCATGGCCCTATCACTTCCGCTCACGCGTCTATGAACCATGTTGCTTTTGATGTGCCTGTAGAGAAAATTGCGGAGTACCAAAAGAAGTTGATGGTTGCGGGTGTTGAGGTTACGCCTGTCATTTTTCATGATGAATCCGAAAATCAAGCTAGCCTAACCGACACCGACAGTACCTTCGTTAGATCGATCTATTTTAAGGACCCAGATGGAATTTTGTTGGAGTTTGCTGCTAGTACCCGACCGTTCAATGTGGATGATGTAGATTGCGAGCCAGTGAATCTAGATAGATTTTTGCAGGAGCCAGACTAAAGTCCATCTAAAAAGCTAGTGCGAAAGAAAGCCAAAAGATAAATACACAAAAAAAGGCAGTAGACGTAAAGCCTGCTGCCCCTCTTGATTTCTAGGCTATCCACCTAAAGATTTGGTCTAAAGGTTTAGACTAAAAGTTAACCGCAAAAGATCTTAGAAGTTTACGATCATCTTGCCGGTGTTAGAGCCCTTGAAGAGTCCAATGAAGGCTTCTGGAGCCTGATCTATGCCGGTGTAAACAGTCTCTTTTGTGATTATCTGTCTACTTGTAACCCATTCTTCCATATCGCTACGGAACTTACCTGCTAGGTGATCAAAGTGATTCACAATAAATCCGCGGAGGGTTAGTCCTAGACCAATAGCCATAGACAAGTTGTTTGGCCCTGGACGTGGTGAGATGTCGTTGTACGTTGCAATGGCGCCACATAAAGCGATACGTCCGAATGGTCGCATACACATAATGGCTGCTTGTAAGTGCTCTGCGCCTACGTTGTCAAAGTACACGTCTAATCCTGCTGGAGCCAGTTCTTTGAGGTGTCCGAGAATACTGCCGTCGTTGTAATTGAATGCATGGTCAAAGCCTAGCTCTTTGGTCAGTAGCTCAACTTTGTCGTCAGAACCTGCGCTGCCAATAACGGTGCAGCCCTTCAATTTGGCTATTTGGCCCACAATGCTGCCTACCGCGCCGGCGGCGCCAGAAACAAATACGGTTTCGCCATTTTTAAGTGCACCTACTTCTAACAAGCCTACGTAAGCGGTCATGCCTGGCATGCCAATTGCGCCGAGGTATTCTGAAGCTGGGGCAACAATAGTGCCTAAGCTTTGAATGCCCGCGGTAGATTCGGTAAATGCCTCTCTCCAGCCGAAGGCGCTGCTCACATAGTCGCCCTCTTTGAAATCTGGGCTAGCAGACTTAACAACTTGGCCAATGCATCCGCCGGTGAGTACTTCGCCAATTTGAAAAGGTGGCACGTAGGATTTGCGATCAACCATTCTACCGCGCATGTAGGGGTCTACTGACATGCTCAGATTTTTTACTTGAATTTGACCATCTTTAGGTTCTGGAGCCTCTATATCAATGATCTGGAAGTCTTCAGGCTTTGGCATGCCCTCTGGGCGTGTTTTTAATGCTACTGCTTTTGCTTGCATAGTGTCTCTCTGTTGATCTCTCTGTTCGTTTTTGGGTTAGTGAATAGGTCATTCGTTGGAAATTGTAATTTCTTTATCGGTGATGAATTCTAGTAAAGCTGGCTGGCCGTTTTGTGTTGCCTCTATGCCTCTTTTTAGAGCCGAAACAATGTCATTGGGATCTGTGATTCTCTCACCATAGCCGCCAAATGCTTTTGCCATGTCTGCGTAGTTGCCAGAAATGTCTGTAGATCGGTATTTTTCTGTGGACACTTGCATTATCGGTATTTCAATTGCCATGGAGAAGTTGTTGAACAAAATAGACAGGATTGGGATGTTCTCCCTAACCGCTGTTTCAAAGTCCATGCCGGTGAAACCGATTGCTGCATCCCCCCAAACATTGATGCAAAGTTTATCTGGTTCCGCTAATTTTGCACCCATAGCTAAGCCTAAACCGTACCCCAGTTGGGTTGTTTTGCCCCATCCAATATATGAAAGGGGGCTGGTTGCTTGCCAAAATGGTGTGGTTTGATCTCGAGGGCTGCCCGCGTCGTGAGTGATCACTACTTGTTCTTTATCGACCATTCGATCAAGTTCTGCGACCACTCTGTAAGGATTAATTGGTGCAGTATTATTGGTCAGTTTAGGTAACCACTCTCTCATCCATTCAGCTCTAATTTGAGCTATTCGTTCGGGCGCGTTCGCTCTGGCGGAGGCCGGCTCTTTGGAATGACTTTCCATGGCGGTGCTGAGTGCTTCTAAGGTCAATTTGGCATCGCCAATAAGGCCGTGCTGTGCAGGCACATCCTTGTTTAGATCCATTGGATCCAGCGTAGCGTGAATAATAGTTTTGCCTTTAGGCATTGCCACACCGAATGCGGTCAGAGCGAATGAAACCCCAATGCCTAATATGACATCGGCCTCGTTTAAGAATTGTTTTACGGGGCGAGGATTAGCCCGGCCGCCACTGCCTAGTGACAAAGGGTGGTTTTCTGGGAAAGCGCTTTTACCTTCGATACTAGTGGTTACCGGAATGTTCCAAGCTTCTGCTAGCGCTTTGAGTTCATCCCAGGCTTTGGCGTAATGGACTCCTTGGCCCGCATATATCACGGGGTTTTTGGCTTCTGAGAGAACTTTGGCCGCGGCTTTTAAATCACTTGGTGCGGGCGCGGTTTTGGCGCTGAATGAAGGAATATATTGCCAGTTATCCGGAACCTCTTCGTTCATGACGTCCAGTGGCACTTCTATCATTACAGGTCCAGGCCTGCCGTTACGCAATTGAAAGAACGCTCTGCGCATGATTTCAGGCACTGCTTTGCCCATGGTGATGGGTTCAGCCCACTTCGTGATGTGCTGCATATTCATTGTGGAGTTGAAGTTCGGGTAGTAATGAGCGAGTCGGCGTGGGTAGCCGGCAGGTATAACCAGTATAGGGACTGATTCAGAGTGCGCTTGAGCAATTCCGCCAAAGGCGTTCTCGGCGCCGGGGCCATGTTGCATGCAAAATACCCCTATCTTATCGCCGGAAGATAGTCTTGAGTAAGCGTCAGCCATATGAAGGCCAATACGTTCTTGACGAACAATTACCGTACGAATATCTAGCTTTGCTGCGGCTTCAATCAGTGGATTTACTGGGTAGGCGAAAAGAATATCTACACCTTCGGCCTTCATCGTGTGCGCAATAGCATCTATTACATTCATTTTTTCTCTCCTCTATAATTATACTCTCGGCCGTTTCTTATTTACTGGCTTCTTCACGGTAAAGCGAGTTACAAGAAATGTCTCGGTTAGTATTTACTAAATCGAAGTCGATAGTGCCACATCTCAACCTTCGCTTGGCTAAAAAAGCCAATAGAGCCGTGAGCTTTTTTAAGTAAAAATATTCCAACATGCGGCGCAAATAGGGAGTCCGCACAACGTTAGCGGGTTGCAGCGGTCGCCGATTTACTTCGACTTTTCTTTATTCTATGGAATGTCTGGTGGACGCAAAAGCCTTGAAAATTCATATAGAGCATTAAAAAAACTGCAAAAAAAAGGCCTTCTACAGCCTTTTTCTTGAGTAATGAAGCAGCCTAGGCTTGGTCATTCGACTCTATAGTTAGAACTGATTCATAGTGTTTGCTGCACCGCCAGCCAGTAGTGCCTTCTCGCCAAGGAAGTATTCCTTGTGATCGTCTCCAACGTTGGATCCAGCTAAATCTTGGTGCTTAACAGAAGCCAAGTTCTTGCGGATTTCTTGTCGCTGCACGTCGCGCACATAAGCCAGCATACCTAAGTCACCGAAGTAGCCTTCTGACAATACGTCAGTAGATAGCGCTGCCGTGTGATAGGTGGGCAGTGTAATTAAGTGGTGGAAAATGCCAGCTTCTCTTGCAGAGTCTGCTTGGAAGCTGCGAACTAAGGCATCTGCTGCCGCTGCTAATTCTGTGCTGTCGATTGCTACATCCATCATGCCCATAGCGTTTTCGTCAGGATTAGGATATGCAGAAACATCCTTGCCGGCTTTCTTCCATTCGGAGTAAACCTGATCACGGAATTTCAACGTCCAGTTGAAAGAAGGGGAATTGTTGTAAACTAACTTGGCTTCTGGGCGTACTTCACGAATAGCGTTTACCATTTCTGCAATTTGCGAAACGTTGGGAGTGTCGGTTTCAATCCAAAGGAGATCTGCGCCGTGCTCTAAGCTAGTGATGCAGTCGAGTACAACCCTGTCGAAACCAGTGTCTTCTTTAAATGCATATAAGCCGTTGTCTAAACGCTTAGGCTTGGCTAGTTTGCCGTCTACCCGAATAGTGATGTCGCCATCTTGTAGTTCTGAAACGTCAGCTACTGGTTCCGTATCCAAGAAGTCGTTGTACTTGCTACCAAGGTCGCCAGCCTTAATTGAAACTGGAATTTTTTGCGTAAGTCCTGCACCCAATGAGTCTGTGCGCGCAACAATAATACCGTTGTCTATACCCAGCTCAAGGAAAGCGTAACGTACTGCGTTGATCTTTGAAACGAAATCTTCGTGAGGAACTGTAACCTTGCCGGCTTGGTGTCCACATTGCTTTGCGTCTGAAACCTGGTTTTCAATTTGAATGGCACAAGCGCCTGCTTCGATCATCCGTTTGGCAAGTAAGTAGGTAGCTTCTTCGTTACCAAAACCTGCGTCGATGTCAGCAATAATTGGTACCACGTGTGTTTCGTAGTTATCAATGCGCTGAATCACAGAGTCCGCGTCGCCGCCGTTAGCGCGAGCATCATCTAATTCAACAAACATATGTCGTAGTTCACGAGCATCAGCTTGCTTTAGGAATGTGTAGATCTCTCCAATCAAATCAGAGACTGAAGTTTTTTCGTGCATGCTTTGGTCTGGTAAAGGGCCGAACTGCGAACGTAACGCTGCAACCATCCAGCCTGACAAATAGATATAACTGCGATCTGTAGTTTGCTGGTGCTTCTTGACGCTCATCATGACTTGCTGAGCCACGAAACCATGCCAGCATCCTAGGGATTGGGTGTACTTGCTAGCGTCAGCGTCGTAGTTCGCCATATCGCGGCGCATAATGTCGGCTGTATACTGCGCGATTTCTAAGCCAGTTTTGAAGCGATTTTGCAGTTTCATGCGTACTGCGTATTCAGCGTTAATGGCGCTCCATTCTTGCTTTGCGCTAACTGTTGTTCGTGTCTGTTCGATCAGATCTAGATAAGATGACATGGTCAATCCCTTAGTTAATGGTCTTGGTTTTCAGAGAAAGTTTAACTGCCAAGGGTTGAGTATCTCTGAATTTTCAAAGACGCTAACAGGATGGCCTAGGGAAAAAAATGGAATAATTCACAAGCAATATATTCCATATAGGAAGATATGGGTTTGGCGCGGTTAAATGTAATAAGGTGGCGACAAAAGCACTAAGCTACTTCGAACTTTATTTCGCCCAATTGGGCAAAATCTGCGCTATAACGACCGGGCATGGCAGGTGTCATTGGGCCGATTGTGCCAGTGATGAGGAACTGCTGCGGCTTAAGTTCATAACCCTGAATTAGTATTTCATTTATTAGCCATGTCAGCGCGTCTAGCTGACCTTCCATTATTGCACCTGCATTGACGGAATATAGCTCCTCTCCATTGTGGCGTTGGGATATTCGGGTGGTGTCGATATCAGTGCTGATTTTAGATGTCACTTGGGTACCCTGAATAAAACCATAGCTTGCTGAGTTGGCGGCGATGAGATCAATACCATTAGGGCGCTCGGCTAGATTCGGTGCGGCCAGTTCGATCACGGGCATATAAGCGCTGATGTATTCGGCTACACTATCTACTGTGACCGGAGAGGTAATATTTCTGCCAACGACAAAGCCGATTTCGGTCTCAAATAATACTTGCCTGTCTAGCTCTAAAGTGTAATCAGCCTTTCTTGCTCCTTTGGTAAACAGAACACCCACAACGCCTGCATCCAAACCCATCGCTTGCTGTGCCAGGTGTGCAGTAACAGCGGCCTTGAATCCCGCTACTTCACCCCAGTGTTGTGATTGCTCCAGCAGGCTCACAAACTGTTTTTGCACTGCGTAAGCGTTGGCGACGCTGGCATTGGGGTGTTCTTTGCTCAAGTTGGGGTAAGGCTGACCATTTTGAAGCGATGCTAGAAGTTTTTTTGACCAGTCAAGCATAGGGTCTCTCCGAGATTAACTGCACAGCAGTTTGCTGAGCAAAAGTAAATTTAGGCTTTTCATGAAGACACTCTAGCAAATAAATTCGGGCTTCTGCGGGTTTTGCAACGATGTGTGGCTTCAACTCAGCAGGCCTCTGGAGAAGTTTTTCGATTGAGTCCTTTACAGTGAGAATATCTGTTGCGAAAAGACGGGCGCCAATGACATGAATGACGCCCCCGTGCATACTCTTCATATTGGAGCGCGACGCGGGTTTAGTTGTATCGGGGCGCTCCGTTTCCGGCGTAATGTCTCGTGCGCTCTGACTATCCGCTGCTTACGTTTTTGAAAAAGCATAGACAAAAATTCAACGAGGGCTTTCTACAGCTAGATTACTGAGAGTCGAAATTTAGGAAATGTGATGACCGAGCAAACCTTAAATAGAGCGCAACGCTTACTTAAGTTGTTGGAATTAAAGCAAATTGAGGAAAATCTTTATCAAGGCTTCAATGAAAAAGAAAATGGTTCTCGGCTTTTCGGTGGTCAAGTTTTGGCGCAGGCTGCCATGGCCGCTTATAAAACGGTAAAAGATGTTCATGTGCATTCGCTGCATGCTTACTTCTTACGAGCAGGTAATGCCTCGCGCCCTGTCCTTTACGAGGTGGAGCGTATTCGCGATGGACGTTCGTTTACTACGCGTAGAGTAGTTGCCATTCAAAATGGCTTAGCTATCTTTAATATGGATATCTCTTTTCAGGGAGATGAAATAGGTCTAGATCACAGTTCTCCAATGCCAAATGTGCCCCTGCCAGACGAGTTGCGCAGTGACCGAGAGGTTGCCTTAAGTCTGGGTGGGCCTAAAGCGGATCCTCGCCTAAGCCCTATGGCGAAAATTGAAAGACCTTTTGAGATTAGGTCAGTTTTTGAGTTAGGTAGTGATGCATGGGGCGAAAACCGATTTTGGAATCCGGCTTGGATTCGCTTCCTTGAGCCCTCGTGCTGCAGGGCGTCTGAAGGTTCTGCACAGGACGAATTTCAGCGTCAGCTGATGTCACGCTGTTTGCTAGCGTACGCTTCGGACATGGGTTTAGTCTCAACTGGAAATTTACCTCATCAATCCGAGGTGGACCGTTCCCAGCTGCAAATGGCCAGCTTAGATCATAGTATTTGGATTCACCGTCCAGTGCCGATGGACCAATGGTTGTTATTTCACAAGCGAACTTCAACGGCTCAGGCTTCTCGAGGCATGGTGCACGCTGACTTTTTTACTGCAGACGGTACCCTTATCGCGTCTGCAACTCAGGAAGGCTTGATCCGGATAACACGGTAAATGTGGGTTAAAAGTAGGATTGCTCGAAGACCGTAAAACTGACCTCTTTTTTGGAGCTTGCAAAGAGTAATGCCGCACTTAGATCATCGGAGAGTTTGATGTGGGTGGCATCCAGCCGCACTTGATTCCAGGTGGGGTCAACCCCTTGCCATTGGCCATCGGCTAACACCTCGTTCCATGCATGAAACATGAAGCCTGGCTGGTTTGCGTTGTTATAGGCTATTCCAAAAACTGTCCTTGCCGGTATGCCCGCGGTTCTCGCCAGGGTCGTGAATAAATCTGCAAAATCTGTACATTCGCCCTGACCTAACGTTAGCGCTGCTAGTACTGAACCGGCTGGCTGATTGTCCGCATAAACTAATTGCCGGTTCGCTCTGGCTACGAGCGCCGCGATAGAAATAGGCTTACTCATAGATTTTAAGATGCGGTTAATTTTTTCGTTCGCTTTAGGTATTCGCAGTGACCGTTGGGTAAAGGTAATCCCATCACTTGTGGAAAATGCCTCTGGTTGCGTGTGCGTTAATGTTTTCGGTAGGTTCAGATCCCTCAAGGATGCTTGTCCGTTTGCGGTTAGTCCAAGAGTAAGGCTTTTGAGATTTTGGTGTCGTTTTAAGCGCACATCCAACGGAATGAAGTGCTCGGAAGTACGCCAATCAACCACAGGTTCGATCAGTGGATTGATGTCGGTGGCCTGCGCTTCGGTGCTGCGATTGATACTAAAGACGTTGAAAAATGTAGAGCTAATGACCAACATATTCGGGTCCAAAAAGATTGTGCTAGTGGAGCCCTCTCGAGAGTTTTCAAAGATGAAGCCTTCATTGTTGCTGCTCAACAGTGATCTTTTGTTTTCGCCGATGGATAGATTTTCAAAATTTATGAATTGAGTAGTAAATATTGTGCCAGGCTCCCCCT
>CAJWNY010000034.1 GCA_913043815.1 uncultured Gammaproteobacteria bacterium | reverse complement strand
GCCGCTCTTATCTGCTGGCGCCGCCATTGTTGTGACCGCGTCACTTGCCGGTGTAACACCCTATTCTGTAGATCCGCTTTACGCCATGAGCAAGCATGCGTTAGTAGGTCTGGTGCGCAGCCTAGCGCCAGAGCTGTCGACTCGCGGCATCAATATTCATGCCCTATGCCCAGGCGCAGTGGATACCGCAATTATCCCTCACGCACAAAAAACCGAAGACGCTCAATTTATGAGCGCGGAAGATCTAGCTACGGATGTGCTTGAGCTTATGACAGAAACACAAAGCGGTAAAAGTTGGATCAGGTTGAGCGAGAGCAAACCGCGCTACGTGATCCGTGCGCCCGGAGATAAATCAGCCTAAGGAGAATTCACATGTCTGTATTAAAAATAGCAGCAGTTTTTTCAGATAAAGCAATGGCGGCAGAAGCGGCCGATATAAGCCAATGCCTTATGTTTGAGGCAGCTGTTGATGACACCCGGCATTTACCCTTTGCGGCGCTTGTGCTCGGCGCTTCGCCAAACCTTATGGAATTTCAGGAGAGCGCAGATATAGGTTTATACCTAGTTAGCGAGCGCGCCTTAAAAAACCAGCCCTTGAGCACCCTTAATCCAGAACAGCTGCCGGGTAGTGTGGGTGTCTTTCCAATGGTAGCAAGCCCCCAAATTGGCCCCAAGGCTGCGGACAAGCATTGGCATGAGCAGCATGCCCCCCTCGCGTTGGAGGTGCATACCGCTATGACTCATTATTATCAGCTAACGGTTGTGCATAAATTTACTGGAGCGCACTGGAACGGTTTAGCCCTTTGCTGCTTCGCTAACGAGAACGACTTACGAAATAAATTTTATAATTCAGTAGAAGGTAAACAGCGGGTCGCAGAAGACGTGCGCAAATTTGCCGATACACAAAACTCTCCGCGTCGTGTTGTCGCTCGATTGGCTGGCAATTGTGTAATCTGATTATTTGCTCAACGCTGTTGCAGTAGGGTTGGCGCGGGGCGCTTTTTTATATACCTTCCCCCTTCGGAAAAATAAAAAATCATAAGTAGGGGACTTCATGAACGCCAAAAGCTTTAACTTTGATCCAGAGGCATTGGGCCGCAAGTACCAAGAAGAGAGGGACAAGCGAGTTAGGGTAGATGGCAATGACCAATACCAAGAAGTCACTGGAGAGTTCGCATACTTCGTTGAGGACCCCTATATTGGCAGCGAACTTAAGCGCGATGCCATTGAGGAGGAAGTGGAAGTTGTCATTATCGGTGGTGGTTTTGGCGGCATGCTTGCAGCTGCTAGACTGCGCGAAGCGGGCATTGATGATTTTAGAATTATCGAAAAAGGCGGCGACTTTGGTGGTACTTGGTATTGGAACCGTTACCCAGGTGCTTCTTGTGATATCGAGTCTTACGTATATTTTCCGCTATTAGAAAACACAGGTTTTGTGCCGAAACAAAAGTATACCAACGCACCGGAAACCCTAGAATACTGCCATGTGATCGCTAAGAAATATGCTCTGCACGAAGGCGCTTTGCTACAAACATTGGTTACTTCTACAGACTGGGATGAGTCCCAGGGCCGCTGGATTGTAGCAACCGATAGACAAGATACCCTCAAAGCACGCTTTGTAGTGCACTCCAATGGCCCACTGAACCGACCCAAACTGCCGGCTATAAAGGGCATCAGCAACTTTAAAGGCCATACCTTTCATACTAGCAGATGGGACTACGCTTACACGGGCGGGAGTGCCCATGGCGGCTTGACCGGTCTGGCAGACAAGAGGGTAGCAGTGATTGGCACCGGTGCAACGGCTGTGCAATGTGTGCCTCACGTTGGCGCATCTGCCGAGCATCTATACGTATTTCAGCGCACGCCGTCGTCTATCGACGTGCGTAATAACAAGCCTACTGATCCAACGTGGATGAAGCAGCAGGCGCCAGGTTGGCATGATGAAAGACGCCGAAATTTTGAATCAATTATGGTTGGTGGAGCCGTCAAGGAAGACCTAGTTTCAGATGGTTGGACCGAAGCATTTCGCCTGCTTTTTGGCAATTTGCGAGACAAAGCGCCATCGAAGGCGCGCATGGCAGTTTGGGCGCTGACATCAATTGCATCAGCAGAGCGCTATGAGAAGGGTTTCAAACCTTATATGACCAAGAAAGTCACTGACTACATGGACCTAGCCAGAGAAATGGAGTTAGCGGACTACCAAAAAATGGAGGGTGTGCGTGCGCGTGCGGACCAAGTAGTTGAGGATGAGCAGACCGCAGAAGCGTTAAAGCCTTACTATCGCCAGTTCTGTAAGCGACCCTGTTTCCATGACGAATATTTGCCCACATTCAATTTACCCAACGTCTCTCTAGTGAATACAGACGGCAAAGGGGTGGACCAAATTACTGAGGATGGCATCATTTTTAACGGGGAAGAGTACAAGGTAGATTGCATTATTTTTGCCACCGGCTTTGAGGTGGGCACAGATTATGCGCGCAGAGCCGGTTACCAGATTAATGGAGTGGCTGGGCAATCTATCTCTGAAAAGTGGGCGGATGGGCTTTCCACATTTCATGGCATGCATACTCGTGGATTTCCTAACGCGTTTTTCTTCGGTCCAGCGCAATCAGGGTTCACCGCTACCTACACCTATTCACTAGATGAGCAGAGTGTGCACCTTGCGCATATTTTGACGCTGGCTGGGGAAAAAGGCGCAAAGCGCATTGAAGCCAGTGAAGTGGCCGAAAAAGCTTGGGTGCAAACTATTATTGAAAAAGCTCGGCTCACTGCGGACTTTCAAGAAAAATGTACACCCGGGTATTACAACAACGAAGGTAAAGGCAACGCCAAGCCGCAAAATAATATGTATGGCGGTGGCCCCATTGAGTTTTTCTCGCTGATGAAGAAATGGCGTAGCAAAGGCAATTTGAAAGGCTTAGAGCTGAGCTAAGGCCCCATCTATAGTTGCATAATTAAAAGGTGAATCTGCGCGGACAGTCTGCGTAGATCTTAGTGTTGACCCAAATACTCTTTACGGCGCTTTCACAAAAACTTATGTATCGTGTAGTAATGAAAAACGAATTGCTTCTCATTATGTCCTTGTTTGTTACCTCCGAAGTAGGCGCCGCACCCATCGCGAAAAAAGAAATTTTACTCACTTCATTCGACACACAATCTGCGGATTTGGCTTGGCGCGTGGTTAACGATGACGTGATGGGCGGCCGCTCCAGCAGCGATTTCAACCTTGCGGACGGTTCACTAACGTTTAGCGGAGTGACCAATACGAATGGCGGGGGTTTTGCCTCTATTCGTACAGGCTTGACAGAATTCGGTTTGGCTGGCTTCAACCATTTAACGCTGCGCGTGCGGACGGATGGGCGTACTTACACTCTATTACTGCGGCCGCAAAATCAGCGCATTTCTTACCGGATGGATTTTACAGCAGCGGTCGGGCAATGGCAGGAAGTAGTATTGCCTTTGGAGATGTTTCAGGCCAGTTGGCGTGGTCGCAAGCTTAACGAACCACCGATTGATCCAGCTAACATTGCGCAGTTGGGTATTATGATCTCTGATGGTCGTGACGGTGAATTTAATATTGAGATAGACTGGATAAAAGCGCGCTAAAATCTTCTATTAATTACCCAGATAATAAATACAATATAAGCATCGAGTTACTTGAAAATAAAGATGCTGCAGGCACTTGCCATAACACCGACCATTGGTGCTGAGATTTCAGGCGTTGATTTAACACAAGCTCTTAGTCAGGAAGCAGTGGCTTGGATTAGTAAGCAATTACTGCATTACAAAGTAATTTTCTTTCGCGACCAACCCATCGATACGCCGCAGCACTTAGTCTTTGCCAAGCAATTTGGAGAACTAGAAGTTCACCCGATCCAGCGCAAGGAAGGTTTTCCTGAAGTTTTGGTATTACATAATGATGCCGAAAGGCCACCAGCAGGTACTGCGTTTTGGCATTCCGATGTGACCTGGCGCCCTGAACCGTCTTTAGGTTCTATTCTAATTGCTAAAAAAGTGCCCGAAGTTGGCGGAGATACGTTGTTTGCTAATATGGAAGCCGCTTATGCAGACCTTGATGACATCACGCGAGTTCAGGTTGAGGGGCGCAGGGCTATTCATGCATTTGAGCCGTTACGGCAGGCATTGATCAAGCGGGGCGCCAGTGTTGAGGAACTTGCCCAGTACGCAACGGACTACCCAACAGTGTCCCATCCCATTGTCCGCACTCACCCTGTAAGTGGGCGTAAATCTATTTATGTGAATGGGCTGTTTACCCTTGGTATTGAGGGTATGTCTGACACTGAGGCAAAACCGTTGTTAAAGAAGTTGTTTGCCACCGCTGATAAGCCCGAGCATCAATGTAGATTTCGCTGGCGCGAGCACTCGATCGCTTTCTGGGATAATCGCGCGGCCCAGCATTACGCCACCGCTGACTATTTTCCTAATGAGCGAATTATGGAGCGTGTGACTGTAAAAGGAGATCGGCCGTTCTGAGGAATTTGTGCCGTTATTTCAAGCATTTCTCAGTCAATCTCCTCAAATCGGGTGAAATCAATCATAGGGAATCGTTGCCTGGTGCCGCCTCTAAACGGGCGTGCCTAGTGAATAGGGTAGCCGAGTATTCTTAGCCGGGTTGCAATTTCTAAAGAGTGATAGGCGCTCACATTAACAATTAGGCTGCGGGCAGCAAGAAAGACAATTAGCAACGCAGATTGGGACAACGCCTATTTTCCTCCCTACCGCACTCGTCATCTGATCTTTCTTGAGATCAATACAATATTCAGTTTCCATCTTCGTTTGTTAAGCACCTGTTTTTCTTGGGCTTTATTCCTCGAACTTAGCGCAAGCGTAACAATAATTACCATCGGCTTACCCTAACTTCCAAGGCTTCCCGCGACTTGCTTTGTGGTCATGTGTAAGTGGGGTAAAGTATCAGCAAATTAGGGGAGTATGTTTCCATGGGGCATTCAACACAGGCGTTTAGGGTAGGGGAACTAGCCACAGGTTCCGCCGGGCAGACCGCACATCCGCAGCACCTAGCTCATTCAGAGCGACTCAAAGAGACCTTTTATGAAATAGGCGATAGTGCTTGGTGTTACGTAGGGAACGGCCTTTCTAACCAAACGTTCATTAGAGGGCCGGAGGGCATTATTGCGATTGATACCGGCGAGTGTCAGGAAGAGATGCGCGATGCTATTTCAAAGCTTCGGGAGCAAACCGATACCCCTATCGTCGCTTGTATTTATACGCATTTTCATTATGTAGCCGGCACAACGGCTATTGTGGAAGACCGGGGGGACGCTAATTTTCCGATCTACGGACATGACGGCATAGCGGCAAACCTAACTCGCTTTGGTGGTGAGGTTGGTCCTAGGGGTTCAAGAGGCATGGTCCATCAGTTCGCCATGATGCTGCCGCAATCCGGTCCAGATGGTATTGTGAATATTGGATTGGGGCGCTTCTATCGCAACCCATCTCACGCGCCTTATACCCCAGGTCACATGCCTGCGACCCATACCTTCACTGAACAAAATCAGGTCACTATTGCTGGCCTTGATGTGGTCTTTTATCCAGCTCCATCGGATGCCACAGATTCAGTGAACATTTGTTTTCCAGAGCTAGACTTGGCCGTAAACAATATATTTTGGCCCACGCTGTTTAATATTTTTGCCATTCGTGGCGAAGAGTATCGAGATCCCCGAGTTTTGCTCCAGGGACTGGACGCATTGGCGGGCCTTAATGTTGAGCATCAAATCGGCGCCCACGGACCGCCAATGTCTGGCCGTGCAGAAGTTAAAGCATCAATCCTCCGTTATCGAGATTCAATTCAGTTTATTTGGGACCAAACGGTTCGAGCGGCTAATCAAGGTCTGACCATAGACCAAGCTATTGAACGCATAAAGCTGCCACGGAATCACGAAGAAGACTTCAGGACCCAGCAGCTTTACGGCGTGGTTGAGCATCACGTTAGGCAAGTTTATACCGGCCTATTTGGTTGGTTTGACGAAGACCCCAGTAAATTGTTTCCAACCCCCCAGCCAGAACGTGCGGGCAAGATGATTGCCGCATTCGGCGGCAGAGATGCTGCACGCGCCTTGTTCGATGCAGCGTTAAACGCAGAAGACTATCGTTGGGCGTTGGAAGTTGGCAGTTACCTGGTTTTTGATCAAGATCCAGAAGACGCTCTTCAAGACAACCTACGGTTGGCCTCGGCGCTACGCTCAGTGGCCTATTGTTCAAGCGCTGCCAATATCCGCAACTGGTGTTTAACCCAAGCACTAGAGTTAGATGGCAGCATTGATCTCACCCGTTTCAAGATTCACCGCTTCCGCGAGCAAGAAGTGCTTGCTGGGCCAGCAGATCGCTGGGTACCCATTTTGCGTGTTTTGCTTGATCCACTATTAGCTGAGTCAGTGCAGGGCAGCATCGGCTTTAAATTTGACGATGGCGGCTCTGCCGGACTGATGATCCGTAATGAGGTGGCAGCGGTGGTGGCCTTTGATCAGTGCGATCTAAAACTGTCTGTGACAAAAGCCGCTTGGGCCAAATTACTGGGCGGCAAAATGGGCTTGTCAGAAGTATTATGCGGCATCAGTGACCTCTCAATGGAGGATGCTAAGATGGCAACAGACCTGCTCACGGTTTTTGATTTAGAAACCTTAAAGCGCTAGCGAGGGCTTTAGTCGAGCACTTTTGTATAGCGCGTTGGCTGATTACTATAGTTGAATAATTTGGCTGCTGAGCCTGAGGGTGAAATGCTAAAACTCGACTTCAAAAATTGAAGGGGATAATGATGGAACTGAATCCAACGGCTGCGGGTTTTTCTGCCAAGAAGCTAGAGCGTATAGAACAGCATTTAAAGGAAAACTATTTGGATGCTGGTAAAATCGCTGGCTGCCAGGTTATGGTTTCTCGGCGGGGTATACCTGCTTATTTCAAGTCCTTTGGCGACATGGACCGAGAGCGCAGCAAGCCTGTTCAGGATGACACGATTTATCGCATCTACTCCATGACCAAACCCATTACGTCTATCGCGCTGATGATGTTGTTTGAGGAAGGTAAGTTTCAGCTCAACGACCCTGTGTCTCGATTTATACCTTCGTGGAAAGGCCAGCAAGTGTGGGTAGCAGGGCGCGGGGACGATATGCAAACCCGCGCGCCCAAAACAGTCATGACGATGCGCCATTTGCTGTCTCACACATCAGGATTATCCTATGGAGGGATGCTGGCCGGCGATTCGCAGCCGGTAGACGAAGTGTACCAAAAGCTTGGGGTTGACCGAGGCGATGGAGAAACCGTGAGCAGTTTCGCAGAAAAGCTTGGCCAAGTACCGCTCCGCTACGACCCAGGGTCAAATTGGCTCTATTCCCTAGCAACGGATGTATGCGGTTGTTTAGTAGAATTCATTTCCGGTCAAAAATTCGAAGACTTTCTTAAAAACCGAATCTTTGATCCCTTAGATATGCAAGATACTGCATTCTGGGTGCCAGAAGATAAGCTCAGCCGGTTTACCGCCAACTACGCTCGCGGTATAGATAAATCGTTAAAGTTGCTGGATGATCCACAAACCAGCAAATATCGCCAAGCGCCTAGTTTTCCCTCAGGCGGCGGCGGCTTAGTCAGTACGACGGCAGATTACGCAAGGTTTTGTGAAATGCTAAGACAGAAGGGTAGCTATAACGGCCAAGAGATTATTGGTAGCCGAACGCTGGCACTGATGATCAAAAACCATATCACTGAGGGCAGAGATTTAGGTCAAGCCGCAATGGGTTCGTTTTCAGAAACCGCTTACGAGGGTGTAGGTTTTGGCCTTGGTTTCGCCAGCACTCTAGATGAAGTGTCCTCGGGCACTATTGGCGCTGGGGATTATTATTGGGGTGGCGCAGCCTCCACCATTTTCTGGGTGGACCCGATAGAAGATTTGTACGTTATTTTCATGACTCAGTTGATGCCATCGGCAACTTTTAATTTCCGAGGCCAGCTGAAGAATATCATCTATGGAGCGATAAACGATTAGTGAGAGGAGGGCGCGAGACGTTAGCGTTGTTTCACAAGGCGTAGACTATTTTTACCTCACACCGATGTTTACCGGGGCGGCTCAATCTGCAAAGTCTCTAAGAAAGCCATTACATCTATAGCTGTCCGTTCGGGATCTTCTTCCATTGGAATGTGACCTAAATCTTCATACACCACCGTAGTGGTGTTGGGCAATATTTTTTGAAACAGCGGCATTAGTGATACGGGGATCACCACATCTTGCGCGCCCCACATAACTAAGGTGGGTTGGGTGAGGGCGCTTAGATCGGGGGTCTGGGCAGCGTCTCCAGCGTAGGAGCGGTTGCGACTGAGGATTGCCGCCCGGGTGCCTTCCCGCATCATTAGGTCGTAGTAGCGTTGGATGAGTTTTTCATCCACCACTGGTGAATCATTGTAGGCTGCGCGCAGCCCTTGGCCGATGAGTAATTTAGGATCGAAATAGCGCGCTATGGCTCGAAACCAGTCCTGACGGAGTAGGCTGAAGCCAACTACCGACTTCTTCGCTCCTCTCTCTTTGTTTTCTTTGCTTTTTTTCTCATTGGGCCGCTGCCAGTTCCCGGGGGGCACTGAGTCCACCAGTACCATAGCCAATACGCGTTTTGGGTGGGCCAGGGTATAACGCCAAGTTGCGCCGCCGCCCATGGAGTTACCGCCGATTACAAATTGTCTTAAACCTAGATTTTGTGTCACCGCGTGTATGGTTTGGGTAAAGGCCTCACCTCCATAGTCCGCGCTGGGCACCATTCCTGTAAGTCCGTGAGCCGGTAGGTCTAGGGTGATGACTCTGTATTTCTTGCCGAGGATAGCCACCCAAGGCTCCCACGTGTGTAGGGACGCCATGGCGCCATGTATTAGTACAACGGGTAAACCATCGTTATTACCTTGGTCTCGATAATGCACTCGACTGCCATTTTTCATAGTCAGGAATTGAGACTCTGCATTGGTGTATTTGGCGTCCACCACTGTGGTTGGCAGGTCGTCTTTAAATAAAAAAACTGCAGCCGAAGCAGTGATTATGGCTAGGATCCCTAGCGACCACTTTATAATTTTCAGCTCAGCTCCCCTTTTGGTTTGTCCAGATGTCAGCCTAGCACGAAGTGTCAGCGCTGTTGCTCGGCGTCAAGCGGACCGAAGTTTTGCAGATTGCCCCCGGCCTTAAAACGTGTTCTATTTCAAGCCTATACTTTTGCTGCTTTCGGCGCTGACAGTCAGTGGAATGAGCGTGAGCAGATTAAATTTTTTTAGCATTATTTTTGGAGAGTGTTTTGAGCGATTATAAATTACTGATTAACGGCCAAATGGTCGATGGTGCAACAACAATGGATGTAGTGAATCCAGCCAATGAAGAGACTTTGGCGGTTTGCCCGCGCGCAGACGAAGGTCAGCTGAATGAGGCGGTTGCAGCTGCTAAAGCGGCTTTTGTGAGCTGGAGTAAAACCAACATTGACGAGCGCAAGTCGGTTATTTCGCAAATTGCCGACGTAATCGAAGCCAACGGCGCTGAGCTGGCTCAGTTGTTAACTCAAGAGCAGGGTAAGCCCCTGGCTGATGCTACTGGTGAAGTCTATGGCACCGCTGCATTCTTCCGTTATTTCACCGCGTTAGATTTGCCTATTGAAGTACTTGAAGACAGTGAAACTCGCAAGGTTGAGGCCCACCGCAAGCCGCTAGGTGTCATTGGAGCCATTGTGCCATGGAATTTCCCAATGATCTTAATGGCTTTTAAAGTGCCGCCAGCGTTGATTGCGGGTAATACCGTTGTGCTGAAGCCGTCTCCTACTACGCCACTAACATCGCTGCGTTTAGGTGAGTTGATTAAAGATATTGTGCCTGCAGGTGTTTTAAATATTGTTACTGATGCCAATGATCTGGGCGCCCCATTAACCGCTCACCCGGATGTGAACAAAATTTCCTTTACGGGTTCTACCGCAACAGGTGCCAAAGTTATGGCTGGCGCTGCGGGTTTAATCAAGCGCATTACTCTTGAGTTGGGCGGTAACGATGCAGGTATCGTTTTGGATGATGTCGAGCCTAAAAAAGTTGCGCAGCAGTTGTTTGACAGTGCTTTCCAAAACAGCGGTCAGGTGTGTATTGCCATGAAGCGCCTCTATGTGCATGACTCAATTTACGACGAAGTAGTTGACGAATTAGCAACTATTGCCAATGACACTGTTATTGGTGATGGCCTACAGCAGGGTACCAAGCTTGGACCTCTGCAAAATAAAATGCAGTACGAAAAAGTTAAAGAACTCATTGAGTCAGCACGCCAAGACGGCAATATTGTTGCTGGTGGCGAAGTGCCTGATCAGTCAGGTTATTTCATTCGCCCTACAATTGTGCGCGATGTTACTGAAGGGAGCCGCATTGTTGACGAAGAGCAATTTGGTCCAGTTTTACCGGTCATTCGTTTTAGCGATGAAAGCGATGCTATTGCCCGCGCAAATAACTCAGACTATGGGTTGGGTGGTTCTGTTTGGTCAAGTGACCTAGATCGAGCCTACGACGTAGCTAATCAAATGAATACAGGTACCGTATGGATTAATAAACATGCTGAGCTGGATCCTGGGATACCCTTTGGTGGCTCCAAACAGTCTGGTCTGGGTAATGAGTTGGGTATGGAAGGTCTAAAAGAGTTTACTCAGTTGAAGATGATCAATATGGCGCGATAGCGCCTATTGTATGGGGCGCCTGGATTGAAATGCGCGCTGAGTAAAAAAGAATGCACCTGAATGGGTGCAAAGAAAAAGAGGTCATTTACTGAGGTACATGGCCTCTTTTTTTTGAAGTTTTTTTACGTGCAATTTTTCTCTGTAATTTTACCCCTGGCGGGTATTAGACTTCTGCTTTTGCTTTATAGATTGGCATCGCCAAAGGCGCGGAGTTCCTTCAACAGCGTCTTCATTTCGCTACCCAGTTTTGTCGGTACATATTCAAATCGCTGGGGTCTGCTCTGGTAGGCAACTTTTTCTAATGCCCCAAAAGTCACCAACCGTTTTAGGCGCTCGGACAACAAATTGGTGGGAATGTGTTCTGGTCGGTTGGAAAAATCAGCAAACGTTCGGCAGTCAAAAAACAGCGCGTCGCGCATAATCAGCAATGTCCACTTGTCGCCAATCAGGTCTAGGGCGCTAGCAATACCGCAGTTTGAGCGCTTGATGCCGGGCACCGCTGGAGTTCGGTTTAGAGCTTTGGTCGATGGCTTGTTAGAGCCGCGTTCTGTTTGCTTTTCCATAACCCGCCCAGTCATTTTGCTGAGGTCCGCCACGCGCCAAATTTCAGTGCGCCAGCAATTATAATTGCATAACTAATCATGCCTAGTGCAGAACCGTAGTAGATACCCACTAGACCAATATCAAAGATAAACCCTAATGAGAGAGAAACACAACCCGCGATCGCAACACGAATAATGGTTGCTAACACTGGCCAAAGCATTGCGTTGGCACCTTGTGAGGCGAAGTACAAAGACAGGCCTAAACCTTGGAAGAAAAAGCAGGGCCCGGCAATTTGAATAAAGTCTTTGGCTGAAGCATGTACCAGTGGATCTTGAGTAAACAGGGCGATCCAGCCGTCGGGAAAAATGGCTAACACTATGCCAAGTACGCCTGCAATGATCCCAGCGCACAGGCCACCAATCCAACCAACCCGTTCTGCGCGATTAATGTCGCCTGCGCCTATACCCATCCCAACCAATGAGGTCATTGATGAACCCAGCCCAAAGACTAGAGGAATAATTAAAAACTCTATGCGTGAGCCAATGCCATAGCCCGCGAGGGCGGCTTCGCCAAAACGACCAACGAATGCGGTGAGCATAAGTACTGTAGCGATGGTCAAAATAGGTGCTAAGGCTGCGGGCAGTGCAACCTGCAAAATGTCATCGAAATGAGTTTTTGAGAAGGTTAGTGCAGATAAGCGTAATTTGACAATGCTGTCGCTGGTTCGCAGGTGTCGTAACATCGCCAAGCTGACCAGCATCCCGGACGTTATTGCGGATACTGCTGCACCAACGATACCCAATTGAGGAAAGCCGTAGGCGCCCAGAATCAGACAGCCAGACAGGGGTACTTGTAAGATCGAGCCGAGCATCATCGCCAATGCAGGATATTGCATATTACCCATACCTCGGAATATAGCGCTGGTGATGCCCACTATCCAAACAAACACACCGCCCGAGAGTAGGACCAATGCATAGGTATAGGATTGTTCTAATACTTCGTCACGGCCGCCCAGTAGCATTATGAAAGCTTCGCCGCCGATCAGAAAAATGACAAACAAAGCCAAGGCACCCATAACCCCCATAGCTAGAGCGTGCCAAACCAAGGTCTCAGCGCGTGCCACGTCGCCTGCGCCCAAGGCCCGGGCAATGGCCGATGCTACCGCTCCACCCATCGCGCCACCGGAAAGGGTTTGCGTCAGCATAAGGAGTGGAAATGCCAATGCAATGGCCGCCAATGAGATGGAACCTAACTGACCTATAAACCAGACCTCTGCCAGGCTCACCACGCCTTGTACTAAAAATGCCACGGTACTGGGCGTCGCCATCCGGGCTAATAAAGGCAAAGGCGGAGCGGTGAGTAGGTGCTGAGTGCGTGGATCCATCTTTAAGTTCTTATGGTGACTTTAAAAATCATAGTAGTGACTTTAAAAATAAAAGCCACTAGCCGACGATAACGCATTAGAACGATCATGAATAAACAAAGAAGTTGTTTTGTCATAGGATTTCATCTCGGGTGGTTAAGATGGAAAGCCCTTTTAAACGAAGCAACGGTTACTAAGCAGATGGTTTTGTGATGGTTGTCTTATTTGTGAGACGCTGTTTGGTTATTAGACTTCTTTCCTTAACGCACCCGGCTGGGAGGGGGTGTTCAGGAATGTAGCGATAAAGTGAACCAGTATAACAAGTGTTAAATCTCCTGAATTATCCAGTAGTCGACTTAAACCTACCCCTCCTAAAAAGGCGAATAGGCAGTTTTGCCATTTCCAACGCAGGGTAAAGTAGTGCAGTCCAGCGAAGAGAAAATTGCTCAGTAAAACGGCTATAATAAGGCCGGTAGAGGGTTCTAGCATCAGCGGCAAAAAAAGTCGGAACGCCAGTTCTTCAACAATGGATATGTAGAGTAGGTAGGCAATCCACAACCCTTGTGCTGGATTTAGGGTTAACCTCTTGCGCAGTAACACTGCGTAAAAAAAACCTAGAATTGCCAGTAACGCTAAAGCGTATTTTGAAGGGTTTGCGGAAAAGTCTTCCATTACGCCCCATAAAAATGTTGGTGTTGAAAGGAGCCAAACTGTTGAGCAGGCAAAGATGCCCATGGTTAGACCGTGGCGATACAGTACATGTAGGAATGTAGAGACCGGTGCAACGGGGCCCGCATAGTCTCTTTGTAGTCGTCCCATTTGTACTGCTCCATTGATTAATCAAAAGGGGATCTTCTATGGTGCGGCAATATACGCAATGTAGGCTGCGTATTCAGAAAAAATTTGCAGCAGTATTACCATGGCTTGCTGCGCGAGGCATTTGGCTCAGAGTATTGATGCAGGGAGTGGCGTAAAGTAGCAATAGTGAGTCGGTGTCTAGGCTTGAGTGAGGATTAACCCGTTCTAAATGTCCAGATGATTTTGTAGTTATAACCAACGTTAAAGGTAGTCAATAGGTGTTTCGATAGTTGTGTGGGTAAGGGGTCGGTAGGCGAGGCGGTTACGCCCCGCTTGCTGGTTAGCTTGCGGATAATACTACTATTACATTTGGAAAATCTTAGTTTTCAACCTTGCCCGCGATTAGTGTTTGCGCGGCAGCTGCTATTTGACCGTTCGGACTTTTGCTCTTATGCGCTCGCCCAGAGAAAATACGTGAGATGTAAAACTAAGGAAATTCCTCTTAAATGGGCTATTGAACTGCTCAACGCACAGTTATAGTTTAAGAGCGCCGGGGAAAAAGAGAAGAGAGAAATGAGTAATGTTCCAAAAGAATTCGATCCAAGTTTCATTGCTGAGCAATCGGCAAGTGAACTGCATATGTACCGTGATGAAGTTAGCTCGAAAGAGCCTATGGCCTCGGTTTTAAAAAACAACCCCGAAATTCATTTTGTAACACCCAAAGGCCGTAAAGATTGGGGTAACTGGGCGGTCAAGCCTGGCGCTTACTACGACACAACCATTGGCTCAAAGCATGACTATTGGCGCGACCAGGATTTGCCTAAGGCGAGTAAAGACATAGCAAGGCTGCGTAGCGATATGCTGCGTTGGGGCTACTGTAAGGTGGAAGATGGCATGTCCGCGGAGCAGGTTGCGATCATTCGGCAGCGCGTATTGGATCAGGCGGAAGGCGAAAATCTGGCGGGCATTGCGCAGCGAACACCCAGCGGTCAAAACATTAACTGCTGCGTGAACAAGGGCCGCTGCTTTGAGCTTTTTGTTGAACAGCATCCAAGTATCGCCCAGGGTGGCCCGTTAGTTGAGCAACTGGTCTCTGAAGCCCTTGGACCCGGTTGGATTTGCACATCACTGATCGCGGCGATTTCGCTAAAAGGCGGCGTGCCTCAAGCGCTGCACCAAGATCAAGGCAATGCGCTGGATTCTCGCAGCCCAATGACAATTAATATCTTAACCGCTATTACTGATGTGAATGAAACTACTGGCGGCACTTTGCTTATCCCCGGCAGTCATTTGATTTTATCTGAGGCTGTTCGCCAGGGCAAACCTGTTGGTAAGTTGCCCCCGGCAATTAACCTAGACGCCAAGGCAGGCACCATGGTGATTACCGATGGCCGACTATTGCATGGCACAGGCATCAACCACACTGATACTCCGCGTATCGTTATGCTCAATGGTATGCAGCAGCCGTGGCTGCGCCAGCAAGAGAATTGGATGCTCTCTGTGCGCCCTGAAATATTACAGCGAGCAAGTGAAAAACTACTGCACAGAATGGGTTACCAGGCCACAACTGGTACGCAAACCAATGAAGGTCATGGTTTTGGTGCTAGAGGTCTGCCCGGCGAGGCGGCTGGTGCTACGGTAGACTTTCGTTTGGCCGATGACCAAGGTGATTATCATCGCGTTGGCGAGCTCGGCCCAAGCTCATCTAAAGCTGAGCTAAATGCTGCATACACCCTAAGAGATGTTGTGGGCAAGGCGCGATCAGGTGGTGTCAGTGCGCCTGTAGGCATCGGTGAGCGCGGGTTGGTGTAATTAAGGCTAGTCTCGAAAGGCAGAGCTTTGCTGCATCATGCGCCATAAAAAAGTCTTACCTTAACTGAGCTTGGTCGTGGCTCTGGGCTAAATTTAGACTTTTTTTAGGCATTCCGGACGCTGCTAAATGGCCAGCGATGGTGTGCCATACTGAAATGAAAAGATCATGATCGGGGTTTGTTGAGAAGCTTGCGCTCTGCAAAAATATGCCCGGCAAGTTGCTACCTAAGAAGGTAGATTAGTCTAACTTCTTAGCTTTATAAAACTAAAGATCAGGCCGAAGTCGTAGGGTAAAAATTTTTCCTTCTATGGCCGCGAACGATAATCAAATAGCTAAAAAAACACCGACTGGAGAACATTATGTTTGATGGACACTATGTCATGTGGGGTGGCGAGCACAGTTTATTTACGCGCAAGCTTGAAGCCATGATGAATTACCTTGACTTGGACTACGAATTTAAACTGAAAACTAGTGTAAGCGGTAGGGAAATGGAAACGCGACTGGGGACACATTTTATTCCCGGTCTGCAAACGCCGGAAGGTTGGTTTCTTCACGACACTACGCCTATTGGTTTGATGCTGAATGAGAAATACTCAGACCGCCCAATTATGCCTAGTAGCCCTGTACAGCGTATTGCCGCTCATCTGTTAGAGGACTGGGCGGACGAGTGGTTTGGGCGTTACGCGATAAGTAGCCGTTGGTGTTATCCGCACAATATTCAGTTTGTGGCTAGGAGCTTTTATGCTAACAATATTGGCAAGTATATGCATGAAGATCTAACCGCAGAAGAGAACGCTGCTGCTGCGGCTATGATCGGCAAAGTGCGGGATGATTTTGGTCTTGTGGCGTGTGCTAATCGCGGTTGTGGGCCGGATCAGGCTGCGGCAGTGCGGCAGGATTTTGAGCAATTAATGGTTCACGCGGAAGTTCATTATTCTCGCTATAACTTTTTGTTGGGTGGTCGCGCGTCTCTTGGCGACTTTACTTTTGCGGGTCTTTTCAAAGCGCATATTGCCGCAGACCCAGAACCTCGTAGTTGGATTAAAGGTTGTGCGCCACAAATGCTCAATTATATGGACCGAGTCTTTCGAGCGCGCAGTGATGACGGCGCCTACTTAGCTGACGATGCTTTGCCAGAGACCTTAACGCCTTTCTTTGAACATATGCGTGATACCTATCATGAGTTCCTGAAAGTTTCTCGCCAAGCCCTTGGTGCTGGGGAGAAGTGGTGTAAATTAGACTTGGGCGAAGGCTCAATAAAAATGCGCTCCCTGAAATACAGCGAGGTGTCCCGGTTACATATTAGGCGTGAGATTCAAAATTTGCCCGCCAAGGATCGCGATTTAGTTGAGGCTAAGCTCGGTCCATTAGGTGTGCTGGATGCCTATTTACTGCCTCCCTTATAGAGATGCATTGTGTTGGCGCGCTGCTCGTCAACTACGTATCTATTAACGGGCTGAGGTTTTTCTCCTCGCCCTGTAATCCCAGTTCAATATCCATAGCTCGAATTTTGTCTGCGATGCGCTCGACGGCACCGCTACGGATGCGCTTGTTTAGGCTGCGCGCTAGAAACCAGCCGATAACCGCTACCAATGCCAATAAAGCAAACATGTACCGGTAACCCGTTGCGCCCTCGTTATTGTCCAATATCACGGCCCACAGTAGGTAGGCAAAGGATGTGGGCAGATAAATAATGAAGGCAGCTATAGCAATCACAGAGCCAGAGAACCGTGGCGGGATGCCCATTTCTCCAAACGGCGCAAAATACAGGGGCCGCATAAAAAAGATTGCGAAGGTAATGAGGAGCATCAATGCCATTGCTGGCCACATGGTGTTGGGCTCCACTGGTAGCATCATCATACTTATCGCGAGCAGGGCAACTAAGATCAAGCCAATCCTCATACCACCGGTGGAGCCTCCTAAAAAGCGCTGTGCGATAAATCCGGAGGGTAGGGCGATAGCAATGCGGCCCCCGGAGGTGGAAGCGATGCCAAATATAGAAACCGCGAGTACCGGCAATGCATAGATTTCGTCGAGGTAGGTGAGGAAAAACGGCAGCGCGGTATAAACCATGTAAACGCAAAAACCTACGGCCCCCGCGAGCCAGATTTCCGGTAGACGCAGTGTTACCCGCATGCCGGCAAGCACTTCACGATTAGCCAAAGTCGCGTCATCGCCGGACTTCAATAGTGTCTGCTTTGGTAGGCTGAACCATGTCACAACGCCGAGGATGACCATGATCACGGCGTTGACCATAAATGCTAATTCAAGCCCAAATAAGCTATAGCCCAATGCAGTGTATAGACCCACAACGAGTAGGTTTTGCAGTAATTCTACGCCACCTCTGCCACCTTCCAGCAGGCCAAAGATCTTGCTTTGGTTGTCGTTGGACGTAGATTTGCGCACAGCGGAAAGCACCGCTGGCCAGAATGCACCTTCGCACCATAGCGATAGCATCACAAAGAGAAAACATAGCGTGGCGAAGTCGTTTGTTTTACCGAGAAAGAAAGTGGTGATGCCGCCAAGGACCATGTTTAGAGGAATAAGTACTCGGGGCGAGAAGCGGTCCTGGGCCCAGGCTAACGCGATATAAAATACATTGTGAACAATGCCATAAATTGACATCAGTACGCCGAACTGGGTTTTTGAAATTTGCCACAATTCCAGCATCTGCGGCAATAATGCCCCTTTCATTGCAAGCACTGAAAAAGCAAATTGCGCGCACAAGACTAAAATCACAAAGTTAATCAGCACCTTCTGCGAAGAAAACAAAGGAGTAGTGGTTTGTTCAGGTAAAGTTTTCAAAGAGGTCGTGCTCCAGGACGTTTAGAAGTCGCTCAATCTAGTTTGGTTAAAGATATTCACCAGGCTGATCGGGGTGCCGTCCCAGTCTACAGCGCGCGGAGCAAGCTTTCCGTGAAAAATTGGTTAGCGCCGCGCCGTTTATGCAATTGGTTCCAGTTCAGGTTCATCGTAGGCTAGCGTCCCTTAGGTTGCACCAGCTTTAGTGGTCGTGAACTCAAGCATGCTTACTCAGTAGAATTATTTGGTTTGTTAACGCGTTATCGGTAACTGTCACCGTTAGTCCCGCACGATTTTTTGCTAATGAATGTTTTGCGTTGTCCTAATTATTTAAATTCATTGGCCATGTTTTTTGGCCTGGCGGTGCAATTGTTGCCAATCGTCCGCTTATTGATGTGGGTATGATTTACAGATTGGTAATAATATATGCAACATGGCTGGGGCAAACTTTCGTTCGACCGAGGCGGTATGTGGTGTATCTTTCTAAGGGTTCGCTTGCGTCCGTCCTTTACCCATTTAACAGGGCTTCGGTGGGCGACGCTAGACAGTTTTTTAAAGTTTAATAAAGGGGATTGAAAGAATGGAAATATCAGGCAGTAAGGGAATTTTTGTTGGCGGCAGTTCAGGTATGTGTCGCGCTAGCGCTAAGCAATTTGCCAGTAAGGGTGGCATAGTGGCCATTCTAGATTTGGCTTCCTCCAACGGCGCTGAAGTGGCCAAAGCTCTCAATGGTAAGTTTTATCCTTGCGATGTGACGAATTACGCGCTGATGGACGAAACGATCACTCAGGCAGTGGGCGATATGGGTGGCTTGCACGTGGTTGTTAATACAGCTGGTGGTGGCTCTGGTGCAGTGGGTGGCAAGGCGCAAAGAACAGTGGGCAAGGACGGTTCACGCCATCCTACAGACATATTCGCTAAGGTATTAGAATTGAATATTGTCGCTTCTTTTAATGTCAACACGATCGCCGGTCAGTTTATGGCGAATAACGAGCCCAATGAAGATGGTGAACGTGGTGTCATGATTAACACTTCTTCAATTGCTGCCTTCGAAGGTCAAGTAGGACAAGTGGCTTATAGCGCCGCTAAGGGCGGCATCTCAGCGATGACTCTGACAATGGCTCGTGATCTGGGCAATTTGGGCATTCGCTGCATGACTATTGCGCCAAGCTTATTCGATACGGGGATCACAGCCGGCATTCCTGAGGCGGGTGCGAATCAATTGACCAAAGATGCGGCGTTTCCCCGGCGTATGGGTAAGCCTGATGAATTCGCCACTATGGCTATGGCGATTGTTGAATGTCCAATGATGAACGGCTCTACCGTGAGAGTGGACGCTGGGCAAAGGTTTGCGCCGCGCTAGCGCAAAAGGTTTAAAAAGAGGCAGCAAAAAGGTCTATAGAAATAACAAATATCGAAAAAATATATGAGGGGTCTCCTATGAAATTTTTACACACATTTTTTTACTTGGTATTGTCGTTGATGTTGCCGTCAATGCTGTCGCATGCTGATGATCACAAAGGTGCGCCGTTATTAGACGCCGCTGGTTTCGATATCATGATGAAAGAGATTTCAAATTGGGGGCGTTGGGGGCAGGCCGATCAGCTTGGTACGTTGAATCTGATCACCGCAGAAAAGAAAGCTCAGGCCGCTACATTGGTACGCTCAGGTGTTTCGGTATCCCTCGCATTGCCAATGAACAAGGTTGGCGATCATGTAAACGAGAAGCCGTTTAAGCATACGCCGTTTATTTTTCCTTCAGAACCTGTGTTTGGGATTGACCCTTCGGCAATGCCTCAAGCTGCAGGGGATGTTTTCGAGATTGATTACCATGGATTTGCTCACTCGCATTTAGACGCCATTAATCACTTTGCTTACCAAGGCAAAATGTATAACGGCTTTGCTTTTGAGCAAGATGAAAATGGCTTCGCTAATTTAGGTATTGAGAATATTGCGCGTGAGGGCATTGTTACCCGAGGGGTGCTGGTAGACTTTCCAGCGTTTTTTGGCGTGGATTATTTGCAGCCGGGCAGAGCGATTACTTCGGAGGACTTCTTGGCATGGGAGAAATCTACTGGCATTAAAATAGGGTCTGGGGATGCGTTGATTGTGCGTACCGGACGTTGGGAAGCCGTAGCGGACAGAGAGCCATGGAACTTTGTAGAGGCAGCCGCAGGATTACACGCGTCAACAGCTAAATTTCTTAAAGAGCGCGATGTGGCTGTGATTGGTTGCGACGGTGTGACTGATGTGATGCCATCAGGTGTAGGGCAACGTTTTAATCCTACACACGAATTGCTAATTATTGGGTTGGGTATGCCGATCTTTGATAATCTAGATCTGGCAGCGCTTACCGCACAGGTGAATAGAGAAAAGCGTCCTGTGTTTATGCTGGTGGCTGCGCCACTTAGTGTAGCGGGCGCGAGTGGTTCGCCGCTGAATCCATTGGCTATATTCTAAGGTCAAAGCCAAATCTTGAAAAAACTTAATGTTTTAAAAAGCCTGTAACCATAAGGCTTTTTTGTGCTTATCTTTTTGCGTCTAGCTACTTTGAGTGAAACCAAACTTATTCTTTCGCCATTTCTATATGGCCCACGGCCTCATGATCTAGGTCCTGGTCATCGTCTAGGTCTACTGTGATCTTGATCAAAGTGCCAGTAAAGCTGAACGGGGAGGCGTAATTGCCTACCGTTGTGCCACGATCAAAACCTACATCTAGTCCTGACCAAGAAATCATTAGCGAGAAAATAAAGTCGGTTTGCATTGACGCGGCTTCGTCGCCGTCTATTAACAAAGAGGCCGTACCATTAACGCTATTATTAGCATTTTTGTTGCGCCGCATGCGCAGTGAAAGTTCATGGTGTCCTTGGGTTAAGGGCTGTGCGGATTTCAATAGTTGATGGTTGCCGCCAATATTTAAATCATGGACGAGATAACCGTTTTCCAAATAGAGTGAGTAGCCCCCGGTGGCATCACCGTGGGCAATGAGCACACCTTGTTCCGTGTTGGATGCGAGTTCTACTTTTGCTGCAATCGTATAGCTTCGGCTCCGAAGGTCTGGTGCGACCTCGCTGGGTAAGTGGCCCATGCCGGGCCAAAAAGTATAGTGGGTACGTCCGCCGCGATGTCTCTCGGCATTTTCTGCAAATCTTGGCGCGAAGCGATCATCCAGTGGCAGCACTTGATTGGCTTCGGCCTCTTGCCACCAAATAGCCTGCATCTGAGCGACGCGCCCTGGTTCTGCATCAGCTAGGTCATGGGTCTCGTTAAAGTCTTCACTTAGGTTGTACAGTTCCCATACGTCATCATCAAATGCGTTACCCGGTGGGTGGTAAGCCACAGCCTTCCAACCATTGTGGACGATGCCGCGATGACCAAACATCTCAAAATATTGGGTTTTTTTGCCTGTACTTGCGTTGGCGTCGGTTAAGCTGTCGGCGAAGCTGATGCCACTTGTCCCCACTCCCTCTGTTTTACTCGTATTGACATTAATAAGTTCGAGAATGGTGGGTTTGAGATCGCTGACGTGACAAAACTGATGGCGAATGCTGCCGTCTGTCGGAAGTTTTGCAGGCCAGGAAATGACTAACGGATCGCGGATTCCGCCTCCGTGGGTATTTTGCTTGTAGCGTTTTAGGGGTGTGTTTGAGGCCATTGCCCAGCCCCAGGGAAAGTTGCTGTGCGTGTCAGGGCCGCCAATGTCATCGATGCGAGCGAGCTTTTGTGCCATGGATTCTGGTTGCAGGTTGTAGGGTCCCATTGCGTTAATAAAACCGTTGGGTCCGCCTTCTTGGCTCGCGCCGTTGTCCGATAGCAGTAGTATCAGAGTGTTGTCGAGTAAATCAGCTTGTTCCAAGAACGCCATTAAGCGGCCTAGTTGCTGGTCTGTATGTTCCAACATGGCTCCATAGGCACCGGCTAAGCGTGAAAAGACTCGACGCTCGTCATCGCTGTGTGCGTCCCAAGCCCTCACTGAATCATTTCGCGGTGGCAGCTCTGTGCCTTTAGGTACTATTCCCAGTTCGATTTGTCGTGCCAGTCGATCATCACGCGTGGCATCCCAGCCTTTGGCAAAAATTGCGTCGTACTTGTCTATTAGATCTTTGGGCGCTTGATGTGGGGCGTGACACGCGCCTGGGGTGACCATCATGAACCATGGAATTTGTGGCGACACAGCAATGTGCCCTTTGACGTAGCCAATGGCTTGCTCGAATAAATCTTCGGTAAGGTGGTAACCGCTTTGATAAGTGCCAGGTGCTGTAATGTGGCTGTTGTCGCGTACCAGTTCTGGTGAATATTGGTCTGTCTCGGCATCTAAAAATCCGTAGAAGCGGTCAAATCCGCGCCCTAAGGGCCAGCCATCAAACGGTCCGGTGGGTCCTGTTTCTGTGAGTGGAGTGACATGCCATTTACCCACCATGTAATTGCGGTAGCCAACATTACGTAAACTTTCGGCTAAGGTCGGTGCATCGGCGGATATCTTACCGCGATAACCGGGATAGCCGCTGTCGAAGTTAGCCAAGCAACCTACGCCGACGGCGTGGTGGTTGCGCCCAGTGAGCAGGGCCGCGCGAGTGGTGGAACACATAGCCGTAGTATGAAATCCACTATAACGCACGCCTCTGTTGGCCACAGCGTTTATGGTGGGGGTATTTATTTCGGACCCGTAGCAACCAAAGTCTGCAAAACCCACATCGTCCAGCATCATTAAGACAATGTTCGGGCTGCCGGCTGAGGGCCTAGGTGGGGTGGGCCAGTGCGGTGCTGGGGTTGGCTGCGCACTAGGACGAGTTGTTGTGTGAGTTTTTTCCATCTCCAAAGCTCCGTGAAAAGCTCAGCTTAACATTGTCGCGAATAATTTAGCCCCAGCTTTAGAAGTCGTGCGAATGCCCGCAGCGGGCGGGGTTAACCCTTCGCTGCGACTTTATTTCGGTCCATCCACCTGTCGAATTTTATCAACAGTGGCGGCAAAAAGAATAAGTCTAGGGCCCATGCAACCACAATGATTGGCGTGAGCAGTGACGCTACGCTTTGAAAGTAGGGCGTGGACGAAAAAACCAGAATAAAGGTGCCTAGGGCAAGGCTGAGCGTGGTGATGGTGATCGCTGAACCTGCTCTGTCTAAGGAGTATACGGCAGCATTTTCAGAAGACATGCCTTTTTCTTTGCCACTGATGTATTTACTCAGTATGTGCACTGAATCGTCCACGACCAAGCCAATGCTGATGGAAAACAACATCAAAATGTAGGGGCTCAGTTCACCCACAAATAGACCCCAAACACCAAACACAACGGTGGCAGGGAAAAGATTGGGCATGATGCTTAGTAGCCCATAACGCAAACTCCTTAACCCAATGATCATTGTAATGGTGATGAGCAAAAAGCTCAGCATAAAGCCTTGCATCAGTTCCTCTGTAATTCGTCTGTCGAGGCGCACGTAGAGAATACTGTTGTCGCCGTGAAGTACTTTATATTCCTTCTTCACATTGTTGGCGATCCACGCATCAATACGGTCATTGAAGTCGAGTAAATGTTTGTTGGAGAGGTTTGATGTTGCGATGACTAGCCTCACCGCCGAGTAGTCAGCGTTGAAGATGGGCTGTAGGCTAGGCTCAATTTCCTGTACCAGTTGATAGCCCACTAGATAGTCGATTATTTGCAGTTGGTCTACGGGCAGTACATCGTATGCCTCGTCATCGTCGTTGTCGGACTTATTGCGCGCGCGCAAGTAGTCTGTATAACTTGTCACAAAGCTGGCTTCTGGTTGTGCTTCTAACCAGATGGATAAGTTCTCAACTTGTTGCAAGAATTCTGGATTAGTAATGCCGTAGTACTCGCCGCTGTCTATGCTGTAGGCGAGCGCCTGGTCGTTGCCTATTTTTTCGCTCAGTGCCGTCAGCACATAGTGAGCATCTGAGTCTTCGTCGATAAAAGTGAAACGACTGAAATCCAGCTTGTTGAGCGGCAGTAAACCCAGAGTCACCACAATGATTACTGCACTGCCCCAAAAAAGTACATTGCCCCTTTTTGTAACAACTTTAATTACTCCGCGGATGAAGCCTGCAATGCCCAGAGGTTGAGGTACCTTTTTTGTCGGCAGCAGCAGAATTATCGCTGGAAGAATAGCAAGGGTCACGATGTATGCCCAAACTACGCCAATAGCTATGATGTTGCCAAATCCGTAAATGCCCGGAGAAGAGCTGTAGTTGAGGCTGAGAAAGCCCATAGCTGTGGTTACGGTTGCCAAGGTAATAGGCTGAATGTTGACTTCCAGGCTCTCTCTCATGGCATCCATTTTGGCCAGGCCTTTGTGCAGGCCCTGGGCATAAATAGACAACACGTGAATACCATCCGCTATGGCTATGACAATAACCACCAGCGGACCAAGGGTGGAGATTTGGTTGAGCGGAATATCAAGCCAACCATAAGTGCCCATTGTTGCCGCGAATGACAGCGCTGCCATGGTCATTAGGGCGATAGAAAAGAGAAGCGAACGTAGGCAAAACCAAAGCAGTAATGTCCCAACTACAAGCACTAACGGCAGCAGTACTTGGTTATCTTTCTTCCGCGCATTGATGCCATCTAGTTCAAACATCAGTCTGCCAAACACGTATATATCTACGTTTGGGAATTCTTCGCGCAAGGAGTCTCTTAAAGCGACTACTGAACGAGCAATTTCTAAACGCGTTTCTTGGTCATCTTCAGCATTCTTGTAGCGAATAGTAGCCACCGCCATATCACCTGCTTTAGATAGTGAGTTTTTTACGTAGTCGTCGTCGTTTAACGCAATTTCGCGGATCGCCGCGGTATCGCTGTCGGTGAGGCCCTTGAGCTCAGGTACTAGGTAATCCCGGCCGTAGGTTTTTTGATCAGAGTCGCTCAAGCGCTCATTCAACAGCGACCTTACGGCTATGGCCGACTTCACTTCAGAGTAACGCTGGGTCAATGCCTCCATTGCTTGCAGTGACTCTAAAGCGAAAATGTCCTCGGCTTCGAACGCAAAAAGTACGCCGGTGGTGGGCGGGAAGTCTTCCTGCGCCAGCTCTACCTCTAGTTTGAAGGGGTCGTTATCGCTGAGTAGCGATTCGCTGGTGGCAACCATGCGGATGGAACTTAGGCCAACAGCGACGACGATGCTCAAGGCAAAAGTTAATAAAGCTAAAACGTTGCGCTTTTCTAGCAGCAGATCGAGGATAAACTTCATTTTTTTTGGACTACCGCAGAATTATTATTAATTGAGGGTTATGCTACGGGAGTCCAAAGATTTTTACACACGGTAATAAAATGAAAATTTCAAATTCTTTTGCTTTTTCGTCTTACAGCGCTTTTTTAAGCCTCTTTTTGTGTCTTTTTTCTGGTTCTGTTTTAGCCGCCAGTAACGCCAAGGTGGGCGACTTTGCGCTTTTAGATCACAGCGGAAAATTTCATCAGTTGAGTTATTACGGAGACTATAAAGCAGTCGTTATTTCAGCCCAGAGTCTTGCAGGCACTGGACTTGCTGACGATGCAGCCAATCTTAGTACGGTGAAAGGTGCCGTTGGAGAGAAGAAAGTTAAGTTCTTTATTCTGAATCCTCAACCAGCGGATGCGCGCGATGCGGTGGCAGCAAAAGTCAATGAGCTAAAGTTTGATATTGCGATCTTGTTGGACCCGTCTCAGCTCGCTGCTGAAACCCTTGGCTTTACGCGCTTAGGGGAGTCTGTGATCATTAATGCTGATGATATGTCAGTGCTGTATAGAGGGGATACAACCTCAATTGCTCAGGTGCTGCCCATTTTGCTTGCTCAAGGTGGCGCTGAGATTGCCAGTTCACAGTCTACCGGTCAGTTGATCGATTTCGCTGTCAAAAATGTTCATCAGCAAGTGTCCGTTTCCTATTCAAAGGACATCGTGCCCATTCTTCAAGAAAACTGTGTGTCTTGTCATCACGACGGCGCTATCGGCCCTTGGTCAATGTCTAGCCATGCTATGGTTCGAGGCTGGTCGCCAATGATGCGCGAAGTGGTCATGACCCGTCGTATGCCTCCGGGCCAGATTGACGGTCATGTAGGTAAGAAAATTGCGCAAGTAGCTGGCTTGACCGTTATTGAAAAGCAAAAACTGATTCATTGGATAGATGCCGGCGCGCCAATGGGCGAGGGCGTTGATCCGCTGCCGCTAATGACTTTTACGGATGGCAAGTTTAGCTTAGGCGAGCCAGATATGGTTTTTAAAGTTCCTGCTCAAACTATTCCAGCCACAGGTATTGTTGATTATCGCTATGTGCCAGTTGAGCTGAACCTAGATCGCGACGTGTGGATTCGCGCAATGGAATTTGTGCCTGGTGATCGTGCAGTATTGCACCATGTCATTACCTACTTATCTAGCCCAGCGGACAAATCTGGTAGCGAACAGAACAAAGCTGCAGAGCGCGGCGACAATATTGGTGGTTTTGCACCGGGCCGGCAGCCAGATGAGTTCCTAGATAACAGTGGCCGTTTCATTCCTAAGGGCTCCAATTTATTGTTGCAGATGCACTACACCACCTCTGGTCGCGAGACGGTAGATGAAACCGAAGTGGGACTGTTCATTTACGACACGCCGCCCGCCTTTGTAATGTCCGGTGGTGTCGCGGGTCAGCGCCGTTTTTTGGTGCCTCCCGGTGCTAAGGAACATATGTTGCGTGGCGAGCAATTGGTAGAGCGAGATGCCTACCTTTATGAGATGACCCCGCACATGCACTTCCGTGGTAAGCACATGAGCTATAGTGTTGAGTACCCGGACGGCAAAACTGAGCAGTTGTTGTCTGTGCCCAAGTACGATTTCAACTGGCAGTTCAACTACCGTTTAGAAGAGCCATTGTTTTTACCAGCAGGTAGTAAGCTGATTGCTACCGGCGCCATGGATAATTCAGATCGCAATCCGGGCAATCCAGACCCAACAAAGCCTGTATTCTTTGGTCTGCAAACGATGCACGAAATGTTCTTTGGCTTCACCACGCTGCGTTACGAAGGCGATACTCCTGATAAGTTAGTCGAAGTGGAAGCTGTTACTGAAGTCGCCGATGACTCGGTTGCAGGATTTGAATAGACCTACAACAGATTCTAGACAGGCCTTAATGGGGCCTGCGTAGCGTTGATTCGAAAAACACAATTGGAAAAAAACAGTTTAAAAAGGGAAATTTGTGGGTGCTCATCCTCTGAAAGCCTCTGTTTATAGCGCTCGTAGTTGAATAGCTTGGGGGTAAATCCTTTTCAAAACACTAGTTTAACGGTCAGTGAGAAAAATTGCGGCGCGAAGCGGTCTTCACTTTCTGTTGACTATTGCCCGAGAACGGTGCCTATCGTATCCCAATAGAAGTATCCGTGAGTGTCTTCATTATCTTGCAACAAAAACAGTGTTGCCCCCAATTCATCGCCCTCCGGGCCGAAGAGCGCGCCTTTTAGGTAACCTTCACCGCTTAGGGTGCCGTTTGATGTGACGACTACCGTTGTATCCAGTGAAGCTGTAATTTGCTCTTCCGTTAATGTGCCGTTGACTAACATAATAGTGACAGTGGGTATGCCACCAACCAGAGCATAGCTGGTGTTGCCGTCGAAGAGATCTGCGTAGTTGTAGAACCTGTCTAAGACCACTGTGCCTGTCACGGAATTGCTTTCATAATTCACATTTATGGTCCCGCTGCCTCTAGCAACGAGGGTAGTCGATGTAGCTCTGTCGTTGTCCCAATACTGAAACAGCATATCGGGTAGCAGGGTAAAGTCCTGATTGGCCGATGTCTTTACGTCACCACTCTCTGTGAATTCTCCATAGATGATGGGTAGAGTGTGCACTGGGTCGCTGCCAGTATAGGTAACCTGCGCTGCCGTTCCACTGACGTACTCTAGGCCTTGAGAAGCCAACCAAGTAGCGTCGTAAGTGCTCACATTTAATTTTGCGCCGGAGAGCGACTGCTGGTAGCTGTTAGAGACTTGGAATCCAGTAGGGTCATAAAGAGCAACCATGGCGTCAGTGCCATCTGTGTTTACGGTCCAATTGTAGTCTAAAGTGATATTGCCATTACTCTGGCCTGCTGCGGAAATTGTGTAGCTTTGCCCGCTTTCGGTGAGTGATACGGTCGTATCTTGAATGTATTCGGCGGTCAATGATGACCCGCTATCAACTATTTTAGCTAACGAGACCGCATCCCATTGCTGAGCAGAATATTCGCCGAAAATTTTATTGTAGGAAAAATTGCTAGTTGGTGTTTGTGCAGGAGTGTCGCTGGCTGCGGCAGGACTGGTAGCTGTGGCCGTGCCGCCGCCCCCACCGCCACAGCCAGTCAGCATAGCGATAATCACCAAACTTGCGGGAAATAATTTGCAGTGAAGCTTGATCAAAATAATTTACCTCGGTTGTATTTGGGCGCTCACTATCTGTTAGCGCATCATAGGTAAATGCGTTCGAGAAATCTCTTTTACTATTGCTTGGTAGCCAAGCCTGTTGAGGTATGCCACTTACTGAACTCAGACCAAATTGCAGGGCGCGGGATTAAGTTGGCAGGTATGTCGACAGGTAGTTTGGGTTGAGTATTTTCTCTGAACGGTTACTGTTTAGGAATTGTGTATTGACCAAATTAGCGATTAACAAAGGATAAAGGATGTTGGCAGCGAATGGCTCTTTAGAAACCCGGTCTTTTCTGAAATCAGGCTGGCTCAAAGCTCTAGGTGCAGTTGTCGGTTTGGTTGTGTTTTTGTCGGTAATTGTCTATTCCAATTCCTCCCGAGTCATCAGTTTGTTGGATGATCACTTCTACGAAGAAACTTTGGCCACTTGCGTGGTGGTTTTTGGCTGGGTGGCCCCTGATCGACAAAAGGTTGTATTACAGACGTTTTGTAATGTTTCAATGTTCACCATCGCCGCGCAGAATCTGCAAGAAACCGCTGATGCCGAAGAAAAGGCGCTCAAAGACTGATGGGTGAAGCTCTTTTTTCAGCGCTAGGCTTCTTATTTGCACAATCGAAGTCATCCGCCATCAATGATGGCTCTAGCCAGATTAGATCCGCTGATAAATGCATCTTCAGCGGTGGTGCCTATACACCAGTCGCCTGCGGCTGCTAGGCCTTGAGTACGGTCGAATAAATAGCTTTTGCCCAAGGGTGCTTTAATTCCTGCATGCAGCCATCTGTGGGCTTGGCTATGCAATATTTTGGGTATTGGCCCATACAAAGTGTCTAATTTAGAGAGCATGAGTTGGGTGATTTCTTCCTGCGTGGCGTCACTATGGGTCTTACTAAATGCGCGACCGGCCTGAAGCACATATTGGCCTTGCCTGACTAGTCCGCCACTAGTTTCAGACCCTGCCTGCAGCATCTGGCGTTGAGGTTTGCTGTGTTCAGCAATTATCCGCGAAATTTCTGCGTTGGGCGCGCGTACTAAGTCTGGCATTGCCATTTGTTCGTCAGTCACTAGCATTAATGCCCAGGTGCAATAGGTTTGCAGGCTGCTTAAATCCTGGGTAATGCAGCTTTCGACGTCGGTGATAAGGTGCAAGGCTTGGGGTGGTGGGGCTGTCATGACCACGAGGTCAAACGGGCCAAAGGCCTCGCCCTCACTGCTAAAAAGCTGCCAGCCTTTTGTTGTGACCGGGCTCACCTTTGTGATTGTTGTCCCTAAATGAGTACTTAGCGTTTTAGGTGAGTATGCAGTTATAGCTGCAGCAATATTTTTCGCCAGTTCGCTACTGCCAGCGGTGCCTACATAAAGTCGCTCTTGAGGTTGTGCACCTTTTGGTTGCCAGAGTCGCAGAGTCTTTATGTGTTTTAAGAAGTCTGTGTCCGTACCCGAGAAATATCCCGTGCCGTGATCAAAAAGCCAGTTGTCTTTGCGCCGAGTAGAGGTGCGGCCGCCAAAGCCGCGGCTTTTATCAAAAAGGGCGCAGCTAACTCCCTGTTCTAATAATATGCTGGCGCAGCGGAGTCCGCTGATGCCCGCGCCAACGATGGCAACAGTCGGATGCGTTTTGGGCTGCAAGGTTCAATCCTCGGTCGGAGTGTTAGTCTGCAAAAGAGTTAAGGTTTAAGGAGGAAGTATGCGTCGAGGGGTATGTGTTTGCGAATCTCTTCTAAATTTGTCTACAATTTGCTCGTATAATTGCGACAAAAAATTACCTTTTAGAAAAATTTTGCCGTAATCGCGTACCTCAAATTAAAAGTCGATATTTTGTCCATTTTGTAATTAGATATTTAGTTGACGAGAAAGGATGCCCACCTTAATGTCTAACAGTGGCATAGATAAGTTGGAGCAAGTAGCGTAGGCCCGAAGGATGGGGTGGGGTCGAGGGTCAAATAGATTTGTTCCCTCTGCTGGATGCGCAGGGTTTATTGTGGGCGGAATGTCCTCGTTTCCCGGGAAAAAGTTAGCAACGGCAGTTTGAGTGG
>CAJWNY010000033.1 GCA_913043815.1 uncultured Gammaproteobacteria bacterium | reverse complement strand
CTAGAGCATCTAGAATGTAGTTTGAGTAATAATGTAATGAACATCCAGCCAAAGTACAATTTACAGAAATATTTAGATGTGTCGCCAAAACTACCGATTTAAATGAAAAAATGTTGAAAAAATCGGCAGCTTTAAGGGCTAAGGCCCTGTGATTAAAAGAGAATATTTCCTTCACTATATTTTCATTGTTTTGTTATTTCTTTCGTCCATTTTTTCTGTATTCTTGCTTACCTCACCAGCCGAGACTGTATCTATATACAGTGTTTTTTCCTCGGCAGGGCGAATGCACGGTATGCAGTCGGGCTGGATGAGACCAATTACTTTTAGCGATCTATTGCTACAACCACGTTGAGCAATGGCTTTGCGTCTCCTCTAGCGCCTATTTAACCCAGATCTAAATTCTCTTCAGCCTCTTTCAGTTTTAGAGCAAGCCAGCTTGGTTATTCTTTAGCTGGAAAGCTCGGCAAGCGACTAAGCCATGGGAATTCTGCATCCGCGACTGCCAAAAACTCTGGATTTAAAAAGCTCTCTTTGGTGTTGTAACGCAAAGGTTCGCCGTCTTCAGTAAACACGCCGCCGCCCGCAGCAACAAGCAGCGCCTGAGCAGCGGCAATGTCCCATTCACTGGTCAACCCTAAGCGCGGGTATATGTCGGCCTTATTTTCAGCCAACACACACAGCTTCAACGAACTGCCCACAGGGGTTCTGGTGCAATCAGAAAAGCGATTACCCAGCTCACTGAGGTAGGCTTCCAACCTGTCGCCGCCATGATTGCGACTGGCCACTACAACCAAAGACTCTTCATCTGCCCCGCGCAGGAGCGGCTTAAGTTCGCTTCTGATGCCCTCATGTAACAAGTAAGCCTCTCCCTTACGGGCATTACCGACGTAGATTTTGCCCTGAAAAGGTACCCCAACCACACCAAAAATAGGCGCGTCGCCCTCAATCAAAGCAATATTCACGGTGAACTCACCGTTGCGATTTACAAATTCCTTGGTGCCATCTAGCGGGTCAACTAACCAATAGCGCTTCCACTGTGAGCGTACTGCGTAGATGGGCGGTTCAGATTCTTCCGAGATAATTGGGATGTCTGGCGTCAGTTCCTGCAAACCTACTTCAATTACTTTATGCGCGGACAAATCTGCAACGGTGAGCGGCGACTCGTCGCTCTTTGTTTGCACGTCGAAATTTGTTTCATAAACCTCAAGAATAACCGAGCCAGCTGCAGCGACAATGTCAACTAACTGCCCAGTGATTTCTTCTAACCGTTGGTCATTCATAATCTTCTTCTTAATTTTTGTTAGTGGCGCTGGCAGCTGCAAGGCGAGACTTGCACAATGTTAACGCAGCAATTGCTCGGGCTTCATTAAATTGATCAGATCCTAGTAATTCATCAAGTCGCGACAGGGGCCAAAGCACTACTTCTGGCGGTTCGGGCTCATCACCAGGCAAAATTTTTGCGTATAAATCTCGGGCAAACATAACATTAATCGTATAGCCCATATGTCCTGGCGCGATAGATAAGCACTTAACAAATTCAACTTCACGCGCGGCAAAACCAATTTCTTCTGCAAGCTCTCTGTCCGCAGCTATTTCTAATGATTCACCTCGATCCACCGCCCCTTTTGGCAGGGTGAGCTGGAACTCGTGAAATCCGGCTGCATATTCACGAATCAGCATTAGTTCGTCGTTTTCGTTAATCGCCACCACAATCACCCCTGAAGAAGAACCAGCGGGAAGGCGTTCATAAACGCGCTGCTCACCGGTACTGAACTCAAGGTGCATGGCCTCTATTTGAAAAAAGCGGGTGGCGGCTAATGTTTCTGTTTTAATTATTTTGGGTAAAGGCATAGAGTAATGGATCAAAGTGACTAAAAAAGATGGGCTATTGTAGAACGCTTGAGGCCAACAAATCCGGCTAGATTTGTCACAAGTCTCAGGTCTATAAAAAGCTCTGAAATTTAACCGCACCCGTACAAATAAAGAGGACACATTTCCGCCATGCCCGAGGTCTCCCCAACACAGCAAACGCGGTCTTTAGATTGGGGCACCATTGATACCGTTTTTTTAGATATGGACGGCACATTATTGGACCTAAACTATGACAATCAGGTATGGAGCCATATCGTCCCTGCAGCCTGGGCCGAGGCAAAACAGATTCCATTTATTCATGCACAACAACTACTCGGTCAGCATATGTCTAGTTTACTAGGCACAATGCCCTTTTATAGCTTTGACTATTGGAGCGAATTCACCGGCCTAGACATTCTAAAGTTGCACCAATCTGCCACCTCCTATATCGACTACCTACCGGGTGCTGAAGATTTTCTCATCTGGCTGAAGAGCAGCGGCAAGCAAGCTTATATAGCGACCAATGCCGACCGTAAGGGCTTTGATTTAAAACATCAGGCAACAGGCATTGGCGACTATGTTAGGGGAATAGTTTCTAGCCATGACTTCGCCGCGCCTAAAGAGCAGCAAGAATTTTGGCTGGCTCTGCGACAGCAACACCCATTTGATCCAGAGCGAACTTTGTTTTTGGATGACACTGCACGAGTTTTAGATGCAGCAGCTAGATTTGGTATTCGTGAAAATTGGGCAATTTTAAAACCAGACTCGCAGAAGCCCCCTCGCGAAAATACTGTTCACCCGGCAGTGGGCAATTGCGCTGAGCTCCTCATGAGTTTGTCGTGAGCGGCGTGCGGGTGGATCGCTGGCTTTGGGCTGCAAGGTTTTTCAAAACACGCTCATTGGCTAAAACTGCGGTTGAGGGCGGCAAAGTCCATTTAAATGACCAGCGCACAAAACCCGCAAAAGAACTGTGTATCGGTCAGGTGCTAACTATTCGTAAAGGCATTCAATTGCAAACCGTAGTTGTGGATGCACTGGCTGAGCATCGAGGGTCAGCAACTGTGGCTCAAAGCTTGTATACAGAGACTCCCGAGAGCGTAGAGTTACGGGAGATTTCTGTTAGCAGGCGCCGTATGGAGCGAGCTGGCCTGACAGTGCCCACTGGTCGCCCCAATAAAAAAGATCGGCGCGCGCTAACCCAACTCAAATCATTAGGCCAAGAATGGCACGCCGACAACGAATAAACCCTCGTTACGACACTCGACTTCAAACTTCCTTTTGCGAAATCATTTAGAACAAAAATACGTTTATTCACAAAATGCCTAGCCTCCATTGCCTTGCTGCTGAATAATAAGGCGTCGTCAGGTAACTATTACTCTTCATCAGCGCTACCCTATGGATGTATTACACCGATTTAGTTTTATTGACTTACCCATAAGGGGCCAATGGGTACGTTTGGAAAAATCTCTTGCGACGGCCACTCAATTTAGAGTTTATCCAAAGCCCATTCATGAAATGCTGGGCCAAATGCTCGCAGCGGTTGCCATGGTTGCAGACAACCTTAAATTCTCTGGCGCTGTGACATTACAGTCGCGGGGCGACGGTGACTTACTGAGATCACTAGCAGAGTGCAAGGACCAGTCTTTCTTGCGCGGTATCATGCATTTACAAAACTCTCACGATAATGCAGTAGCAGAACAACCACTGGCGCAATGGTTGGGCAACGGCCAACTGGCGTTATCTCTGATACCTGATAAAGAAAGTGGCATGCAGCCATATCAAGGTTTTGTCTCACTAGAGTACGATACCCTCGCCCAATGTCTGGAGCACTATTTTGTAACCTCGGAACAACTTGAAACCTGTATAAATTTTGCCAGTGACTCGTCAATGGGGTCGCCTTTGGTTACTGGACTGCTGCTACAACGTTTGCCTAATAGCCCTCAGGCCACAGAAATTGAGATAGATGCAGCGCGCGAGGCATGGCATACCCTGTCCACTTTAGCAGCTACGGTCACCGACGAAGAACTCAGCCAACTCGATGCGCAAACCCTGCTCTATCGGCTATTTCACGAGCACCCTTGCCGCTTGCACGAACCTCGAGCGTTGTCTTATCGGTGTAGCTGCAGTCGTGCAAAGACAAATACCACTTTAATGATGCTAGGTGATGATGACCTCAGAGCATTGATTGAAGAGCGAAGCGAAATTACCGTCGATTGTGAATTTTGCGGCAATCGCTATACCTACGACCGAGCGCTCGCTACCGAGGTGCTCAACGAGCTAGCCGCGCAAGCTACCGCTGTAGAGAAATCCAGCGACTCTTTAAACAGCCCGAAAACTCTGCACTAAAAACAGTACTTGACCCTTTACAACTTGCAGCACCTGGCCTAACTACGACAAAGAGAAAAAAAGGCGTCAAATGCATACAAAAATCAATAATCGGCTGTTCCCCACCCCGTATCCTCTGGCATAATTTGCACCCCGTTTCTCCAAGTACACGAATATTATGTCCCAAGAACATGGCTCCAGCAGTCCCACTGCTAACCACAACAATCTCACCACAGCGGACCTAGCCGAACGTGCAGTCATTCGAGGCGAAGGCAGATTTGCAAGCAACGGAGCAATCGTTGTAGAAACTGGGGCTCGCACAGGCCGCTCACCGAAAGACCGTTTTATTGTAGACGAGCCTTCAACTTCAGAATCTATAGATTGGGGCAATGTAAACTTGCCTATAGCAACTGAGGTGTTCGAGCATCTATGGGACCGAGTTCAAGTTCACCTTGGCGAAACTGAAACCTTTACTACTAATTTGCATGTTGGTGCAGACCCTGAACACTACCTGCCCATTGAAGTAACAACCCAATACGCTTGGCATAGCTTGTTTGGCCGGGCCATTTTCATTGACCCAAAACACTACAACCCGCACAACAAAGAAATTTGGCAGGTAGTTAACGCGCCCTTATTCGAGTGCCAGCCTGAGCGGGACGGCACCCATAGCGATGGCACGGTGATGATTAACTTTGCTCAGCGCAAAGTATTAATTGCAGGCATGCGATACGCCGGAGAGATGAAAAAATCTATGTTCTCCGTACAGAATTTTTTGCTCCCTGAAAAAGACGTGCTACCGATGCATTGCTCAGCAAATATGGGGGAAGCTAAGGACGTTACTTTGTTCTTTGGCTTGTCTGGAACGGGCAAAACCACTCTATCAGCGGATCCATCTCGCTTACTGATTGGCGATGATGAACACGGCTGGGGTAGAGGTACCGTGTTCAATCTGGAAGGTGGCTGTTATGCAAAGTGCATCGACCTCACAAGGAAAAACGAGCCTGTAATCTTTGACGCAATTCGCTTTGGTGCAATTGTAGAAAATGTTGTCATTGATGAAAATCGTGACCCGGATTACACAAACAGCTCGCTTACAGAAAATACTAGAGCCTGTTATCCGCGTAGCAATATAGAAGAGAAGGTGCCGGAAAATAGAGCCGGCGAGCCCAGTAACATTATCTTTTTGACCTGTGACGTGAGCGGCGTAATCCCACCCGTATCGCTGCTCAGTAAGGAAGCTGCGGCCTATCACTTCCTTTCAGGCTATACCGCCCAAGTAGGTTCTACAGAAATTGGTTCTACAGAAGCTTACAAAGCAACGTTTTCGACATGCTTTGGCGCACCATTTTTCCCTCGACCAGCCGGCGTTTACGCGGATCTTTTGATCAAGCGTATCGAAGAGTTTGGTTCACGAGTGTATCTGGTTAATACCGGTTGGACCGGCGGTGGCTATGGCGTTGGTGAACGTTTTAGCATTCCAATCACCAGAGCGGTGATTGCGGCTATTCAAAATGGTGAACTAGAGAATACTGAAACCCAAACATTGGCGGGCTTCAACTTGGATATACCACTGAAAGTCGCTGGCATTAAAGATGAGCTCCTTAACCCAAGAGATGCTTGGGAAGATAAAGCAGCATACGACAATGCTGCTGGCTCGCTTGTTGAAAAGTTTGTTGAGAACTTCAAGAGGTTCGAGGTAGACCCAGCAATTGTCGCGGCCGGCCCAACTATCTAGCGGCCTAATCTGAATGAGCGCCTCTGCAGCGCTCATTCAGAGCACCTAACTGCTTTGTTAAAGCTGGGTTTTAAGAATTTTAGATTCAGGAATTTTGAGCATTTTGCAAAGTCTTTTTGGATCGGGGTGGTGGCGTAAAACATGATTCTAAATTTAGAAAAGCTGCGACTGCTCAGCAGCGCAAAGTCAAGCTTAAGTCTGTTGACTCGAGGGATTGAAAAGGAAAGTCTGCGTATCTCTACAGATGGCAGACTAGCACAAACGCCTCACCCCCAAGCGCTAGGCTCGGCGCTCACCCATAAAAATATCACTACAGATTTTTCCGAAGCTCAACTCGAGTTGATCACTGGTGTCCACACCAGCCCGGAAGATTGTCTCGCAGAATTAGAACGCGTACACACTTATATCCACCAAAATGTTGGCAACGACCACCTCTGGCCAAGCAGCATGCCCTGCATCTTCCCTAGTGATCAGGCCACTATTCCCCTTGGGCAGTACGGCAGTTCTAATATCGGTCAGGCGAAAACAGTATATCGAAGAGGTCTTGGTCACAGATATGGCCGCCTAATGCAGACCATTTCTGGTATTCATTACAATTTTTCGCTTCCTAATGAGTTATGGAGTGCGCTGGGTGTGCACAACCAAGAGCAACGCACTCAGGCCTACTTTGGCCTGATAAGAAATTTTCGCCGCTGGTCTTGGCTACTGATCTATTTGTTCGGCGCGTCGCCCGCGGTATGTCGGTCATTTATTCAGAATCTTGACCACCGCCTAGACCCCTTTAATGAGGGGACGTATTACCTGCCCTACGCCACAAGCTTGCGTATGGGGCGCTTGGGTTACCAAAGCGATGCCCAAAGCGAAATGCATGTTTCGTATAACTCGTTAGACGCTTACTCAAATTCGATGCGCGAGGGCCTGACTAAAAGCCACCCGGAGTACGCACAGTTTCGGCCTACCGCTGACGGTGAACACCAGCAGTTGAACGACTCTATCCTCCAAATTGAGAACGAGTTTTACGGCACCATTAGACCCAAGCGCACTGCTCGGTCAGGTGAAAGGCCGTTGCTGGCTCTGAATAACTGGGGGGTGGAATATGTAGAAGTGCGCTGCATTGACCTTAATCCCTTTGAACCAATGGGCATCAACTTAGAGCAGATACGCTTCATCGATACGTTTTTATTACTGTGTCTATTGGCTGACAGCCCAGAGGATAGCCGAGAAGAAACTGTGCGCATGGACCGCAATCAGGCCGCTGTTGTTGAGACAGGGCGAGAGCCTGAGTTGACCTTAGAGCGTGACGGCAAGATGGTGGCACTTGTTGACTGGGCCAATGAGTTGTTAAGTCAATGCGACCCCATTAGCCAGTTGCTTGATGATGCTCACAGTGGCGAAAACTACAGCCGAAGCCTAAGAAAGCAAACACGCAAAATCACGTCGTCGCAGCAAACGCCGTCAGCAAAAATTCTTGCTGCTCTGAGTATGAAGGGTTCGTTTTCCAAATTTTCCCTAGAGCATGCAGAAAAACATCACCAGCATTTTCTCAAAGCAACGTTGTCTGCCGAAGAAGCGCAGGCACTGGCACTAGAAGCCGAAGATTCAATCAAGCGGCAAGCGGCCATTGAAGCCAGTGAAAGAGTGCCATTTAGCGAGTTTCTCAAAGAATATATAAAACTGGCATAAGCCGATGGAAGCCAGCGTTCAGCAACACCTAATCCAGCAGCTCTAGTATGAATTTTTTGGCTCACTGCCTATTGGCCGATCATGCAGCACTACAATGGCAAGTAGACCCCCAAACTCGCCAAGGATTACTAGCCGGTGCTGTTGTCGCTGACTTCACCAAAGGCCCGGTAAACTTGACCTGGCCCCAATCTTTACAAGCTGGAGTGCGCTTGCACCGAAGAATTGACGCTTTTTCCAATACTCAGCAAGCTATTATAACCTCTTGCGAGAGGTTTCCCCTGCGTTATAGGCGCTACGCCCCCATCTTCGTTGACCTACTCGCTGACTATTTTCTTTCTCTTAGTTGGGACAACTGGCACAGCGAGCCGAGAACAATTTTTTCTGCCCAATGCTACGCAGCGCTTACCACCTATGAAAAGTTTCTCCCCGATCACGGCAATCGATTTTTGCATTACGCTCAGCAACAAGACCTCTTTGCGAATTATCACCAATGGGAAAATATCCAACTCGGCCTACGTTCAGTTTTACGGCGACTCAATAAAGAGAACTGGCTTGCAGAGGTCAATGAGTGCGCAAAGTCCTTACAAATCTCCGGGCAGCCAGACTTTGACCTGTATTACGCAGAACTTGTGCAACAACTGCCTAGCTGGCGAGAACTTTTGCGCTAGAAGACTAGCTCACCTACCTTTAAGCTATAGATTTACACCATTTTGAACTGGCTGAAGGCAATCTGTTGCAAACTTCAGTCCACATTTAGCCTCTCTTAGACTACCCTACGCACCCGGAAAATTATTTTTGGAGCGGCAGCCTTAATTGCCACTTCCGAAACCAAGGAATTCAATTGAAAGCGGTATTGTGTAAATCCTACGGCTCTGCCGAAAACCTCACGCTTGAGGACGTTAGCGAACCTGAATTGAAACCAGGCCAGGTCATAGTCGACGTTAGAGCAAGCGCACTCAACTTTCCTGACGTTCTAATGATCGAGGGAAAGTATCAATCTCAACCAGAGTTTCCATTTTCGCCCGGAGGCGAGATAGCTGGCGTGGTCAGTGCGGTAGCCTTTGACGTCGATGAATGGAAAGTCGGCGACGCAGTCTTTGGTGGTTCGGGCCACGGCGGGTTTGCAGAAAAGTTGGCTATTTCCGCCAAAAGCCTCAAACCCAAGCCTGACTCAATGAGCTTTGCTCAAGCGTCGGGTATCAGCACTACCTACGGCACTTCTTATTACGCACTGAGGCAAAGAGCCAACTTACAACCTGGTGAAACGCTCCTAGTACTTGGGGCAGCTGGCGGCGTGGGCTTAGCTGCAGTTGAACTTGGCAAGGCCATGGGTGCTCGAGTAATTGCGGCTGCATCCACCGATGAAAAGTTAGCTGTTGCAAAAACCGCCGGTGCCGACGAGTTGATCAACTACAGTGACGGCGATTTAAAGGGTAAGGTTAAAGCGTTAACTGGGGGAAAGGGTGCCGACGTAATTTACGACCCAGTGGGCGGGCCATTATTTGATCAGTGCATGCGCTCGATCAATTGGTATGGCCGGGTTTTAATAGTTGGTTTTGTTGGCGGTGACATCCCTCGCGTACCTACGAACTTAGTTTTGTTAAAAAGCTGCCAAATAGTCGGCGTTTTTTATGGCGCGTTTTCAGCTCGCTTCCCCGAAGACAACACTCAAAACTTCGCTGAAATTATGTCTATGTTTGAGGCTGGCAAAATCAGCCCACTTATCGGTGCTGAGTATTCTTTAGAGGAATACGCCCAAGCACTTAATTGTCTGGCCGAAAGAAGGGCCGTTGGAAAAGTAGTGGTTAATATTTGATGTTGGAATCTTGGAAATCTGAACAATGGGCGCTGGCAATCTGCACTCTCAGTGGAGGCCTGCTATGCATTGGCTTAATCATGGAACATGCCATGGGCCTAAGCCCTTGCCCGTTATGCATGATGCAAAGAATCTGGTTGGCGCTGGTGGGCTTATCCGCTTATGCAAGCCTTGCCCATAGCCCTCGATGGGGCATTTATCCACTAGTGGGCGGCGTTTTCGCAATTATCGGCAGTGGTTTTTCACTGCGCCAAATTTGGCTACAAAACTTGCCTAAGGATCAGGTGCCAAGTTGCGGTCCTGATCTTGAGTATATGATTGAATCATTTCCGCTGAGTGATTTACTTGCCGCCATGACATCAGGCACGGGTGATTGTGCCGAGGTTAATTGGTCGCTACTCGGGCTAAGTATTCCGGCTTGGCTGTTTGCTGGCTTTATAGTTTTACTCTTTGGCTGTGTCATGCAAATTCGCCAAGGCATTAAGTAGAGCCTCTGTAGGGTTTTAGTCGCTAGTTGGCACGAGATACGCCAGGTTACCGTAAAATAACCCCACTTGTAGATACGGGTACTCAAGGATCAAATATGAGCGCAACTACAAAAAAGATATTGGTGGTAAATAGTAAAGGCGGCTGTGGCAAAACAACTATTGCTACAAATCTTGCTGTGGCGTTCGCGAATCAAGGTGTAAAAGTTTCGCTACTCGACTGCGACAAACAGGCCAGTTGCTCACATTGGGCCGAAGAGCGAGGTGCCCAAGCACCAAAAGTAAATACTGTCGCCAGCTATCATTCAGCCGACAAACTTACAGCGCAAATCGAGCAGGAACTTAATCAACACACAGACGTTATCGTGATGGATGCTACTGGCTCGCATACAGATACCGCGTTGTTTGAAGCGGCACTGAAAGACAGCGAACTAGTGCTAATACCAATGCTGGCATCTTCATTGGACATAAAGGCAGGGGAGCGCTTTATCGCCGACCTAATGACCCATAGAGTAATGCGCGCGACCCCAAAGCCAATTGGCGTGATTTATAATCGAGCGCAAAGTACTTCGGCCAATCAACAACGGCTAGAAGATCTCCTGCGCTGCCTTGATGTGCCTGTTATCGCCGAGTTGAGAGATTTGAGCGTATATGCAAAAGCTGCAGAAATTGGTGCCGGTATAATGGAAATGCGTGAAAACGCTGCGGCCAGCAACGAGTATGCGGCGTGGCGCGATATTATGCTTTGGATTGACAGAAGAACCGCCAATCGACGTGAACTACCGCGCCCAATACAAGCCGGCAGAAAAGTCAGTCGCACCGATCAAAACCAAAGTAGGGTTTCTTGATCAAAGCACTTACATTTCCATTTTGCTGAATCTTTGAGTTTTATCAAAAACTCAGATGTACCAATACAGCGCTCAACGCTGCATCTTGGCGATTCAGCTGCAACCCTTATTAATGCCCGAAAGTCCACCTAGGAAAGAAGTTAATTAGCTGATGCTGCGTGTACAAGATCTAAAATTTGAGCGCGGCGATGACGTGCTTTTTGACGGTGTCAACCTAGTAGTTTACCCCGGCCAAAGAGTAGCTGTGGTCGGTCGCAACGGTGTTGGTAAATCGACATTTTTTAACTTGGTGTTAAAGAAGCTGGAGGCCAGCGGCGGCGAAGTAGATTTCCCAGAGGATTGGCAGCTAGGCTATATGGCTCAAGAAGTGGAGATCAATGATCGCCCCGCGATAGAGTTTGTCATTGACGGCCATAAAGAGCTGCGGAGAACGGAAAAAGCCATTGCCGAAACTGAGGATCCTGTAAAGCTGGCCAACCTGTATTCGCAATACGAAGACCAAGGCGGATATCAGTCGGAAGCTCGCGCCGGTGAAATTTTATACGGCCTGGGCTTTAACGACGAGGAAACCACAAAATCTTATCGCGCTTTTTCTGGTGGCTGGCGTATTCGTCTCAACCTGGCTCAAGCGCTAATGGCCCCCAGCGATATGCTGCTTTTAGACGAACCTACCAATCACTTAGATCTTGAAGCCATACTGTGGCTTGAAAATTGGTTGAAGCGGTTCCAAGGTGCGCTACTCATTATTGCCCACGACAGGGCTTTTCTTGATGCCACCGTCACCCAAGTACTTTACTTAGCTGGCGCCGAGGGCAAATTTTATAAAGGCAATTATTCATCATTTGAACGGCAGCGCAGTGAAGAGCTGGAACGTGAACAGGCAATGGCGGTTAAACACCAAGCCCAAGTAAACCACATACAGCAGTTCGTTGACCGGTTTCGCGCTACCGCAAGTAAAGCAAAGCAGGTACAAAGTCGGATAAAAGCGTTAGAGCGGATGCAAACCCAAGCGGCCCTGCATGTTGATTCAGATTATAGAGTTAATTTCAGCAATCCTGATAAAGTCTCCAACCCGCTGTTCAGCTTTCGCAAAATGGATCTTGGCTACGGCGATTCCGTGATTCTAAAGCAAGTGGGCCAAACCGTGTTGCCGGGTGCAAGGATAGGCGTACTTGGCGCTAACGGTGCAGGCAAATCAACACTGCTCAAAGCCATAGTCGGCGACCTAGATCCTCTCAATGGGCAACTAGAAAAAGGCACCCATTCGCACATTGGCTACTTTGCTCAACATCAGCTCGAATCGTTAGATGTGTCTTCTACTGCTTACGAATCGATGATGGAGGTCAGACCTGACTTTAGAGAGCAACAATGTAGAGATTATCTTGGCGGCTGGGGATTCAACTTACCGATGATCCAGCGCCCTATTAAAAGTCTTTCTGGCGGCGAAAAAGCGCGCTTTGTTATGGCAATTTTGGCCTCCGAAAAACCAGCCGTTTTGGTATTAGACGAACCCACAAACCACCTCGACTTGGACATGCGCGACGCCCTAGCCCTAGCCCTGCAAGCCTACACTGGAGCGGTCATTATCGTTGCCCACGACAGAAGCCTTCTGGCAAAAATAGTTGATGAACTTTGGTTGGTGGAGAATGGCACATTGACTACCTACCATGGCGACCTTGAGGACTACACTGCCGCCAGAATCGAAAACGGATCGGCCAGCGTTGGCAGCAAAGACTCTGCTGGGTCGAAAAAAGCACAACGGCAAGAGCGCGCTGCAGCAAGAGCCTCGCTTACTGAATTGCGCAAGAATGTGCGCAACTTCGAAAAGGAAATGGAGCGCAGCAACACTAAGCTGAAAGCCATAGAGGACATTTTGGCAGATCAAAAGACCTACGATAAAATGCCAGCTGATGAATTGAATGATCTATTAGCCAAAGCAGCCAACTTGCGCAAGCTGGTAGATAAATCTGAAGAGGGCTGGTTAGGGGCAAGCGCGGAATTAGAGAATATCAGCTAACATTTAAAGAACCCGCAGAACTGCCACATCACGCAGCTGCGCTAACTAGTCATCAGGCTAGGGTAAAACCAGGAGTTTGTATGAGAACGTTTCCACAAACCAGAATGCGCAGGAACAGAGAGAAAAATTTTGTTCGGCGTTTGGTGCGAGAGCATCAGCTGACCGCCGATGACCTTATTTACCCAATGTTCATCATCGACGGCGACAATCAAGCCACAGACATTGCATCTATGCCTGGTATACAGCGCCTATCCATCGACCTCGCGGTGAAAGAAGCGAAGATGCTTTACGGTTTAGGCTTACCGGCAGTTGCTTTATTTCCCAATGTAGATAGCAAAGTTCGTTCATTAGATGGCGCTGAAGCCTACAACCCAAGCGGGCTTATTCCATTAGCTATACAGGCTATTAAATCGGCTGTGCCTGAGCTTGGTATTATTACAGATGCTGCGCTGGATCCTTATACCACTCATGGCCAAGACGGCATCTTGGATGATGCTGGCTATGTGGAAAACGATGGTACCGTTGAAGCCCTGCGCCGACAGGCAACTGTGTGCGCCAATGCAGGAGCAGACGTTATTGCGCCCTCAGACATGATGGACGGTAGAATTGGTTCAATACGCCACGAGCTTGAAACATCTGGCTTTATAAATACGAGGATCATGGCCTACTCGGCAAAATACGCCTCCTCTTATTATGGGCCATTTCGCGACGCGGTGGGTTCTACAAATAGTCTAGGCGGCGGCAACAAGCAGACCTATCAAATGGATCCCGCCAATTTGGAAGAGGCAATCCATGAGGTAGGCTTGGACATAGCCGAAGGCGCAGACATGGTCATGGTGAAGCCAGGTATGCCTTACTTAGATGTCCTACGCAAGGTTAAAGACAAATACCAAATGCCTACTTTCGCGTACCAAGTGAGTGGTGAATACGCTATGCACGCCGGTGCAATTGAACAAGGGTGGCTCGGAGAGGCAGTAATTGCTGAAAGCTTGCTGTGCTTTAAACGCGCTGGCGCCGACGGGATTTTGAGCTACTTCAGCAAACAATGGCTCATGTCCCACGCGGAGCACAACTAAAAATAAACTTTAGGAACCATCCCCATATGCAGGCTCGTACTCACCAAGCAAAGATAAAACACGACTCAAACAAAATTTAAGTGGTCAATTATTAGTCAGTAACCGCTTTATAGGGACACGTGCAGTTTATCGGTGCTACAATTTTGAATAACAAAATATTAGGAGGCTCAGATGAGCGACAACATCGTTCACACTAGTGACGACGGCTTTCAAGAAGACGTTCTTAACGCAGATAAGCCCGTGCTTGTCGACTACTGGGCGGAGTGGTGCGGACCATGCAAAATGATTGCACCTATACTGAGTGAAGTTGCTGGAGAATATGCAGACCGGATTAAGGTATGTAAATTGGATATTGATTCCAATCAAGCCACTCCACCGAAATACGGGATCAGAGGCATTCCAACGCTAATGCTATTCAAAAACGGTGAAGTAGTCGCAAATAAAGTTGGCGCACTTTCTAAGTCCCAACTTCAAGCTTTCTTGGACAGCAATATTTAGAGTTGGCTGCGTTACCAAACGTTTACAGGCGGGACTCCCGTCCTAGGCCCGTTTTAAAAAGTTGCGTATGAACTAAAGATTGCTAGGAAACGTAAAAAGGCGGCGATCTACTGAATGATTTTCTAAAACAGTGCTTGTAGAGCGTTACAATTCATTTGATTTTGATTGTTTTTACTTCTTGACCCCCAGCTTGAAGTCACTAAACTAAGGGTTGTGAGATTTACCAAATTTTAAGAGGCTAGAGCTCTCATAATATAAACTTAGAAAAACGATTCGGAATAAGCTCCGAGCCCTATCTCTCATAGAACCTCCTTTGTTTTTATCAAGCCTAATCTCCCTGTGCGCACTTTGAAGCACCGCGGAGAATTCAAAAAACACCACTACTACTACGGTTTTCATACTAATATGGCTATGCACCTTTCAGATTTAAAACGCCAACCTGTCGCAGAACTCATGGAGACTGCTCGTGAGATGGGTTTGGAGAATGTTGGCAGATCACGCAAACAAGAAGTGATTGCGGCAATAGTCCGCAAACAATCAAAAAATGGCGAAGATATTTATGGCGAAGGAACGCTTGAAATTCTTCAGGACGGCTTCGGCTTTTTACGTTCACCGGACAGCTCGTATCTCGCTGGCCCCGATGATATCTATGTATCTCCTAGCCAAGTTAGACGTTTCAATTTACGTACCGGGGACAGTATCGCAGGGAAGATTCGCCCACCTAAAGATGGCGAAAGATACTTTGCGTTACTGAAAGTAGATGAAATTAATTTCAGCGAAAGTACAAGCAAAACTCACAAAGTTCTATTTGAAAACCTTACCCCCCTATTTCCAGATGAAAGGTTACAGCTAGAACGCGGCAACGGCAGTACCGAAGATTTAACCGCAAGAATTATGGATCTTGTGGCTCCAATTGGTAAAGGCCAAAGAGCACTGATCGTTTCACCGCCAAAAGCAGGTAAAACATTAGTATTGCAAAATATCGCTCAATCCATTGCGTCGAATAATCCTGAAACTGTGCTGATTGTACTTCTTATTGATGAACGCCCGGAGGAAGTAACAGAAATGCAACGCTCGGTTCGTGGAGAAGTGGTTGCTTCTACATTTGACGAGCCACCGTCGCGGCACGTTCAAGTTGCAGAAATGGTCATTGAGAAAGCCAAGCGTTTGGTTGAGAACAAAAAAGATGTAGTCATCCTCCTCGACTCTATTACCCGCTTGGCTAGAGCCTATAACACTATCGTACCCTCATCCGGCAAAGTGCTAACTGGTGGTGTAGACGCACATGCGCTCGAGCGTCCGAAGCGTTTCTTTGGCGCTGCGAGAAATATTGAAGAAGGCGGCAGTCTGACCATCGTAGCTACTGCATTGGTAGATACTGGCTCTAAAATGGACGAAGTAATTTACGAAGAATTTAAAGGTACCGGCAATCAGGAATTACACCTTGAACGTAAAATTGCGGAAAAGCGGGTCTATCCAGCGATTAATATACGCAGATCTGCGACGCGCCGAGAAGAGCTGTTAATGCCCGAAGAAGAATTACAAAGAGTTTGGATCCTACGTAAACTCTTGCACGACATGGATGATATCGCAGCTATTGAGTTCATCCTCGACAAATTGAAAGAAACCAAAACGAACGATGATTTCTTCAGCTCGATGAAGCGATAGGGCGATTAGATATATCGTCTGTTGAACAGCTGGGTATGCCTTTACCAACCGAGCATTAAGCAGGCCGGCCGTAAAAAGATCTTTTGCCTAGCCCGCTCACAGTGAGTTAGACCTGCTTCTCCCGTCAAGACTAAGACGCTCGTTGCTATTAGAAGTCAGAACAAATCCATTGGTGGACTTGAAATAAACTTTCTTTCTGACTAGATACTAACTACGTTTTAAGCAAATATTGTAAAGCTCGCGGCGAATCGCCAAGCCCATAACAAACTCCTCCTAGCTCACGATAAATTTGGCTACGAATTGGATCAGATTCAGGCGCTTGAGCCAAAGCGCTTTCGAAGTAATCCCTACCCAAAGACATATGTCGCGCAACGATCGATAGACGCCCCAAGGTCATCAATAAAGAAAATTCGTTTGGATGTTTCTTCAACCACTTTTTTCCTTGAGTGAGTTGAGCATCAATGTCTGATCCATGGGTTGTACCGTACAACAATACTAATTGCTCGTCCCAATCAGCATTCAAAGCAACTTCTATAACGGCGATCGCTTCGTCTAACAAGCGCTCTAGTAGTAGAAGGTCGACCCATTTCATCAAAATCGACGCATCACTTTTAAGAGCTTTAGGTAAAATTTTCAGAGCGTCCGCAATATTCTCTTCAGTTATCAAACGCATGGCCCAGAGGCGCTCGAAGTCCTGTTCGAAAAATACTTTTTGTAATAACTTTTGCTTTTCTAAGACCGGCCATAGTGCCTTGAGATCTGACCGGCGCGCCTCGCTTAAATAAGCTCGCGCTAGAACTATATGCATATCATTAGAACATTCACCAGCACTATATATTGGCTTAATAATTTCAATAACTTCTGCACCCTCGCCCTGAGCGATTCGCCAGATCATAGATAAATTAATGATAGACTGATTGCTATCTGGCGATGAGGCTTTTGCCGACTCTAACGCACTGATCTGCACTTCCTTATCGCCCAATTCATATGCTGCTCGAGCCAGACCAAGATTGCCGGCAAGGTCAATGTCACCTAGTTTCTGCGCTTTCAGAAAGTGCTGCTGGGCTTTTAGCCACTTAGCTTGAACTAATGCTAAGGCTGCTTTTTCTAACTGGGCTTGAAATCCCCTGGCTTTGCGATCACCAGTCCAACCTAAAAGCCAACTGCTGCCCCACAATATAGTTCGACATGCTAGATATATTAGACGCAGCACCAAAGCGCCAGCGGTCAATATCAAGAGGCTTCCCCAGAGCGTAGTTTCCGCAGCAAAGTTACCTAAGCGCACCAATACATAGCCAGGATCACTCAACCAGAAGCCCACGCTCAGGACGGCGAGTAAAACAGCGAATAGTGCACCTAGCGTCTTCATTCCGCTGCAGCCTCAGCCTTGCTCAACATTTCTAAGGAACCAGTCAGGTCTGTCAACTCTGGCCTTAAATTTATAGCTAGTAGCTCATTTATATTTGCCAGAAGCATTCTTTCCCAAACGCCACGAGGATCAAAGTGCTCCAGAATAGTTGTCTGAGCGCGGCGCAGACTGACTTGGTAAATCTGCTCTTGGTCTTGTAGTAGCCCAAGCTGCGCCTGCTCAATTGCCAATCTTATTCTGAGCGTGGCAAGCGAAGCCACCTGTTGAGTAGGCAATAGTTTTGGAAGTTCTTCATTTTCTGCTTGTTCAACCAATGTGCTAATTCGAACCAGTCCTTGTATTCTTTCAAGTATCCGCTGCCACCAGACTTGAACCGGCGGGGCGCTTATAGGCTTCGTGATAGTAATGCTAATTTGATTGGACAACCCGTTGGGAACATCTTTTTTTAACGTTTCTAAGCGAATAAATACTTCTTCGACATCGACGAAGTTCACGCGCTTTAGCGACGCTATATCGTCGGCTAGTTTCGCGCGGAGCGAGAAGGGTGCCATGTCACCAAGTCCCTTTAAAATATTCTCTGCGCTGGTTAACGCACGCAAAGCGAAAACAGTATCTCGCTGCATCATTAGTCGGCGATTAGCCTCGCGTAGTAAATAGCTTGCTTCTGCTAGCCGCCATTTACTGGGCGTTGTTGGCTTGCTTGCTGTAATTAATTCTAATCCGGCTTGCAGGTCAGCCTCAGCTTTACTCAAGCGTTGTTCAACTTTTTCTCTTAACTTATTCTGCAACGCAAAGTGACGTTTTTCCATAGTACTTTCTGCAGAAGATAGTTGATCTGTAACGTTCGATGACAGCGTTTGTCGTGCTTCATCATTTTTTGCCATGGCTTTTTCTAACGGGCGATCTTGCACTAGTTGCAGATATAGGAAACCTGCTAACGCCAAACCACAGCCTGCAAGAATAAAAGTCAAAAACACAAATAATCTACCTGGGCCACTCATCTTATTTTTACTCAGTGGCGTTTCCTTTGAATGCGGTCTAATTTGCTCTTTGGTTTTTGCATCCGAGACGTTCGATTCAGCAAATGAGGGGTCATCCATTTTCTATTCTCGCAAGTGCGTTTACCAATGAGTGAGTGTCCATGCCCTGAGCATTAACAACTTCAGAAAATCCTAATTTTAAACTAAGAGCGCCTACTCGTTCCGACGGGACCAAAAATTTGACCGACGGATTGCCGCCTAGTCTTCGCCAGGTGTTCGCAGCAGCGATAAATCCATGGGTTGATCCCACAAGAATTATGTTTGCGTCAACAATACGCGGGTTTTTTATGGGTCGGACAATACGGCGATAAAGGTTTACCACGTTAAGATAACAGCGCTTTTTTAAATATTTTTGAAGTATATCGCGCCCTTCCTCACCGCAAAAAATCGATACATAATCATCCGCTTTAACGCTTTGCACGATGGCACAAGCCAATAAGCCTTCTGAGCTTGCATGCTCAGGTTCAACAACGTAAAGCCCACTGATCCTAAGAATTTCTGCGGTACCTGGACCAATCGCGAGGAATTTGCACTTTTTGTGCGCTTCACAATAGATCTGTTGCAAATATTGTCTGGCTGCGTGCTGGGACAAAAAGATGCATAGATCCGGGACTTCAGCTTTTTGCGACACAGTGAGTTCTTGCGACAGAAACTCAATCTCAGTAACCGACTCACAAAAGTTTGCATAGCCGGCTGATGCCAGTTGAGCGGAAATACGCGATGCGCTTGGCTCTGTCAGTGTGATCCACACCTTAGTCACATTTTTTGCCTTTCATGATCAGTGTTTATCTTGCCTTATGCGATCAAGAATCACACCCGCGCCATTGGCCAAAAGCTGAACTACTGCTTCGTCCGCTAAGGCGAGGGGGTCACTACCGACAACTGTACTGCGAACGATTTTTGCGCCATCCACATCAGCCACAAGCGCCGAAAGTTGTATTTGCGTTGAAGAAGTGAAATGAGCTGAAGCGGCGACTGGCAGCGCGCAATCTGCTCCAAGACCAGCACTGATCCCTCTTTCGGCGGTAACGCATGCACTGGTTTGCGCGTCCAGCAAGGGCAAGAGAAATTCTTCTATCGCGCTACCCTGCAGAATTTCGACGCCTAAAGCGCCCTGGCCTGGCGCCGGCAAGCACTCTTCTACTGAAAGGGGGTGCAGATCACAACGGTGCAATTCCAAGCGAGCTAGACCCGCTGCAGCGAGGATAATACCGTCGAACTCTCCAGAATCAAGTTTTTCGAGGCGTGTGCCAACATTGCCGCGAATTGGTAGAACTTTTAAGTCCGGACGAATTGCTAAAATTTGAGATTTACGGCGCAAGCTGGATGTGCCTACTCGTGCACCGAGGGGAAGCGCCTTAAGAGGCCCTTTAGAGCTAACTAGTACATCACGAATATCATCTCTGAAGGCGATCAGAGGGAGACTAAATCCATCTGGCATAACCGCAGGTAAATCTTTCACAGAGTGCACGGCCATATCCGCTCGCCCATCGAGAATGGCTACTTCAAGCTCCTTAATGAACAAGCCTTTACCACCTATTTCACTCAGCGGAGCCTCCAGCCACCGATCACCCTCAGTGCTCATGCCAACTAATGTTACCTCAATTTCTGGGTGTGCAGTGAGCAACTGCATCCGCAAAAACCTAGCCTGCCACAACGCGAGTTTACTCTCGCGAGTAGCAATTCTAATATTTTTCATAACGTCCTAATAAAATTAGAGGCGGCACATCACTTTGCGCACTCCATGTAAATATCTTTGGCCAATATCCAAGGCCTCTACACTACCGTTTAGTCTGCCACCTATCTGCGCAAATATAGTTTCATGACCCAAAAGGATACTAAGGCAACGGTGCGGTGCTATGGATATAAGGAAAAATATCAGCGAATTCCGTCACTAGCCCGCGCACCCACCACTCAATGATAACCGCTCCGCTAGCATGAAGCATTGAAACATAGTTTTGATCCGCTATAAGATTAGGAATATCGCTCGCTTTAACCAGCTCCACACCTTAGTGAAAAAAGGGGAAATATCCTCGACGCGTTTCATCCACGCCATTAAGAGGCGCTATTGGCTAACCGCCGAGGGTTTGGGCTCAGTAATCGCGACTTATCATCCAATGACATTTTTCCGCCTCTAGCCAACTACCTAACTACTAAATCCTCATTGCTTGATATACTCCGTAAGATTATCCCCCCATGGAAGCAGACTAGCATAATGGTAAACAAAGCTGATCATTCAGAAAATACAACCAACCAAGGTTTACTGAGAGGGCGATTTAGCGAAGCAACTGATGAGTTCGTTGAAATTTTTACTGCATCTATTAGCTTTGACCAACGCCTGTATAAAGAAGATATACGCGGTTCTCTAGCACATGCTCAGATGTTACTAAAAATCAAAATCCTGTCCTCCGACGAATTTGACCAAATAAAGACTGGTTTGGGCCTTATAAAAAGTGAAATCGAAAGCGGGAAAATGACATGGAGTATCGCGCTTGAGGATGTTCATATGAATATTGAACATCGGCTTATCCAGCTAATTGGCGATACAGGGAAAAAGCTGCACACGGGAAGGTCTCGCAACGATCAGGTTGCAACCGATATAAGACTGTATTTACGTGATGCAATTGACGAAATTTTTGACCTTGAGTCTGCTTTATTATCCCGTTTGGCTGACCTAGCAGAACAACATCATGACACGATCTTGCCGGGTTTCACCCATTTACAAGCAGCTCAACCAATTACTTTTGGCCACCACCTCATGGCTTGGTTCGCCATGCTCAATAGAGATAGAAGCAGATTAGTGGACTGCCGCAAACGTACTAATCAATTGCCCCTGGGAGCGGCGGCTTTGGCCGGTACCCCCTACAAGCCTGATAGAGAATATATGGCGGAACTACTGCACTTTGAAGGTGTCTGCGAAAATTCAATTGATGCGGTCAGTGATAGAGATTTTGCAATTGAGTTCTGCTCTGTAGCAGCACTTACTCTGACCCATATGTCTCGTTGGTGCGAGGAACTGATTCTGTGGTCCAGTCAGCAGTTTAGCTTTATCGAGTTGCCCGATAGATTTTGTACTGGCTCCAGCATTATGCCGCAGAAGAAGAATCCAGATGTGCCTGAACTGATTCGCGGCAAAACCGGAAGGGTAAATGGCAATTTAATATCAATGCTTACCCTCATGAAGAGCCAGCCCTTGGCCTATAATAAAGACAATCAAGAGGATAAGGAACCGCTCTTTGATTCGATAGATACCCTGCGAGACTGCCTTACAGCGCTAGTAGGGTTAATTCCGCATATCATTCCAAATAAAGAAAAAATGCGTCAAGCAGCGATATCTGGTTTCACAACCGCCACCGATCTCGCCGACTATTTAGTCAGAAAAGGCCTGCCCTTTAGAGACGCCCACGAGCTAGTTGGCGAAGCAGTCCAAAGAGCAGTTGAACTTGGCAAACCCCTCGAGGCTCTGTCCATTGAGGAACTAGCAGGCGGAACCTCAAATATTATTGGCGACGATGTTTACCAAGTGCTTACGCTCACTGGATCTGTGGCTGCTAGAGATCACCTTGGTGGTACCGCACCTCCCCAAGTTCTTAAAGCAATAGCGAAAGCAAGAGAGCACATATAAATCATTGTGGGTAACTGAGTTCATGCGCGAATAGCTTCACATTAAGATAAGGCGTTTTGTCGATAAGGGTTCAGTAGAGGCTCTACCGATAACAAATGCCTCCTCGAGATCCTGACCTCGGAAACCCAAGCTACATTCACCCTAAGCTAACTGAGCTGAAATGAAAAAAGAATATCAAATATGAAGTGGATCGTTCTGACCTATCTCTCTAGTCTTATTGTAACTTGCGGACAAAAAGGTCCCCTACAACTGCCTATAAATGAAGGTGCTAGAGCTACCCATGGCCAATACATGATCCAGACCACACATCGCACTTTACTCACCTTCAGGCGAATAGAAAGGACTATGACTCCGTGAATTTAGGAAACGTTGAAAGAGAATTTACCGCCGCACGGTATCTGAAAAATGAACTGCATATTGAGCAGACAGCGCTTAGCAAAATTGCTGATGCCGTTGGCACTCCGGCGTATGTTTATTCAAAAAGTTATCTAACCGATCAATATAATCTGTTGAGCGAAGCGCTCGCCAGTACGCCTCACCAGATACACTACTCCGTTAAGGCAAATTCTAACTTAGCAATACTGGCATTGTTCAAATCATTAGGCGCCGGCTTCGATATTGTTTCCTCTGGAGAGCTCAGCCGCGTACTAGCGGTTGGCGGTGACCCTAAGTCGGTCATTTTTTCTGGCGTAGGTAAATCCGTTGAGGAAATAAATTTTGCGCTGAAAGCAGGAATTGGCTGTTTCAACGTTGAAAGTCGTGGCGAACTTTTACGTATCATGGCTCAAGCTGAATTGTTGGGCTGTGTTGCCAATGTAGCAATTCGAGTAAACCCCAACGTAGATGCAAAAACTCACCCCTACATTGCAACTGGCTTGAAAGAGAACAAATTTGGGGTAACTAAAAAAGAAGCCCTTGCACTTTATTTCCTTGCCGCAGAAAACTCCGCTATCAACCTCACAGGTATTGATTGTCATATTGGCTCTCAAATTAATGAACCAGAACCGCTGTTACAGGCGCTGACTAGTATTCTGGAACTTCGTGATATTCTGGAAAAAGAAGGTATTTCACTTCAGCACATAGATCTAGGCGGAGGTTTTGGCGTCCGCTATCAAGAAGAAACACCCCTAGATATAAATGATTGGGGAGCGAGTGTTGGTCAAATTTTAGGCGGTCGAGATTTACAGTTACGTATTGAGCCAGGCAGGTTTCTCACGGCAAACGCAGGTGTTTTGCTAACGCGAGTAGAATACCTAAAAGTCGCCGACAAACCCGATCACAAGAATTTCGCAGTTGTAGATGCAGCAATGAACGACCTGCTACGACCCTCGTTATATCAAGCCTGGCACGAAGTATTACCCGTAGATAAATTATCCAAAGAGGAACAACTAGAATGGGACGTCGTAGGCCCAATTTGTGAATCAGGAGATTTTCTTGCAAAGAAAAGGTCTCTTGCTTTAGCAGAAAAGGATTTGGTAGCCGTGCTTTCAATAGGTGCCTACGGCTCGGTCCTTGCGTCCAACTATAATACTCGTGGCCGCGCACCGGAGGTTTTGGTGGACGGCGCAGAGTTTAAAGTCGTGAGGCGGCGCGAAACCATCCAAGATCAACTACGGCTTGAACTAGAACTAGAACTAGAACTAGAACTCAGCCAAACAGGCCACTAGACTAGCCACATGATAAATACTGCACCCCCACTACATCTATTGAACTACAAGCTGTGAGTACCACGCGTATTTTCCACAAAATGCATAGCTTAGGTAATGACTTCATGGTGTTAGATTGCTTGAGCGATCCGCAAAGTATTGATCCTGAACTCGTACGCTCTTGGTCAGACAGAAAACTGGGAATAGGCTTTGATCAGCTTCTGGTTATAGCCCCCCCAACTGTTCCTAACGCGGATTTCGATTATCAAATTTATAATGCAGACGGCAGCAGAGCTCAACAATGTGGCAACGGTACTCGTTGCGTGGCATTTCTGGTAAATCATTTGGGTCTGAATAAGAATCCGCATCTACTTTGGAACTCGGCTGGAGGCATGATCGAAACCACCCTACAAAACGCAAAGCAAATTCAAACCTTAATGCCAGCGCCAATACTTGAGCATAAGGACATACCCTTTGAAGGAAAGTTCGAGCAGCTGACCGAAGACATTATGGTATGCGAGCAAACCTTTTGTGTAACTCCTGTTTCAATGGGCAACCCTCACGGCGTGATTTTCGTCAACAGCCTACGAGATCTAGACGTAAAAAGCTTAGGCGAAGAGATGAATGCGCACGATTTTTTTCCAGAGGGAGCGAACATCGGCTTCTGCCAAGTAGTAGATGAACAATTCGTTCGCCTGCGCGTTTATGAACGCGGCGTTGGCGAAACATTGGCGTGCGGTACAGGAGCTTGTGCAGCGGTCGTGGCCGCACACCTAAATGGTCATGTTAATGGCCGCGTGAAAGTATCTTTACCAGGCGGCAAATTGCACATAGATTGGCCTGGAAAAGGGCGACCGGTGACTATGAGTGGCGACTCAAATCTCGTTCACCGCGGCGAAATAATAATGGAGAGCTAACTCGTGCATTTATATAATGATAACGAAGAGGTAGAAAAAAAAGTTAATGAGCAAGAAATTTTGGATTACCTGCGTAAGAATCCAGATTTTTTCCAACGACATGTGACTGCCCTCTCAGAGCTTACCTTGCCTCACGAGTCTGGTGACGCAGTGTCGTTAGTAGAAAAACAGATAGATATCCTGCGGGATCGTAATGTAGCGATGCGGCGGCGAATGAATGAACTGCTGCATGCAGCGCGGACCAATGATGAAATCTTTGCTAAAACTCGTTCGCTGAACCTGGCATTACTTGAGGTGAGTTCTTGGCATGAGCTTAATGAGGTTTTGGCGACTCACGTTTTAGTAGATTTCGAAGCGGATTTTGTCTGTGCTCATATGTTGGATGCCGATCTTGCTTTATCGCTAGACCATATCCAGCACCACTTCAACGAACTGCCATTCCATCACCTACAAAACAGCACAGATGCATCTTGTACCGCCTTGCGTCAAAGTGAACTAGAAAAAATATTTCCCTTGTCTGATCACGATGAGTCTGGAAGCGCAGTGATTTTAGCCGTAACGCTCAACAAAGGCACCGGAGCTTTATGCATAGGTAGCCGGGATGCCAATCGATTTACAAAAAATATGGACACGCTTTTTGTCAGATATATCGCAGACATTTTGGGCAAAGTCATGAATCGACTCGCCGACTGATGTCTGACCCAAAGGAGTTGGTAGAACAATACTTACGCCACCTTGTGGTTGTGCGGAATTTTTCGGGGCATACGTTAAGTGCTTACAAACGAGAGATCTATAGATTTGCAGACTTTTTACAAAAACCCTTCGACCAAAGTACTCCGCAAGACGTCAAAGCTTTCATTGCCAAATTACGCCACAAAGATTTAAGTAGCAAAAGTATCCAGCGCAATCTTTCTGCGATAAGAAGCTTTTATAGCTATCTCATAGATCAAGAATTAATTGCGACTAATCCAGCGACCATTGCTAGATCACCTAAGATGACACGACGCCTGCCAAAAGTTTTAGATACGGATCAAGCCGCTCGGCTATTAGATTTTCGGCCACAGAACGCCAAGGAGAAACGCGACAAAGCCATTATTGAATTACTCTACGGCAGCGGCTTACGTTTAATGGAAGTAGTTGCATTGTCTATTGAAAATTTGGATTTGGCCGGTGGCGTCGTAACAGTCCGGGGCAAAGGAAATAAAGTGCGCCAAGTGCCCCTTGGGCGACTTTGTATTAAAGCGCTGGATGAGTGGCTTACCGAACACCCTTCTATAACCAATAATAGTGCAGCGTTGTTTACCAATAAAAATGGCAAACCAATAAGCCCGCGCACAATACAGAAAAGACTTAAAGAAATTGCAATAATTCAACTGGGGGACAGTAGCCTGCACCCGCACATGCTGCGCCACAGCTATGCCACCCATATGCTTGAATCTTCTGGAGACCTGCGCGGCATTCAGGAATTACTTGGTCACAACGATATTTCTACAACACAAATATATACCCACTTGGACTTCCAACATTTAGCTAAGGTTTATGATAAAGCTCACCCCAGAGCGAAATTCCAGGCTGATGAAGATTGAATCATTAGGCGGATCTTGCGCCTTAAATTAGACGAGAAAAATGAGTACCCTTAATAAAAAGATAAAAGTTGTCTCACTAGATTTGGATAATACGTTGTGGGATGTTGAAGCCACAATAATTGTTGCAGAGAAAAATATGTGCCTTTGGATGCAAGACAAGGTTCCCCGGGCATTGGCCATTTACAAGTCTGATGCCACCGCTGATATTCGCAGCAGAGTTGTTGCAGACAATCCAACGCAAATCCATGATCTTACTTTTCTCCGCAAAGAGGTCTTATTCCAGGTGATAAAGGCAAGTGGTGTAGCAAGTGCACAAGCACGGATTTTTGCTAAAGACGCTTTCGCTGTTTTTTTCAAAGGTCGAAACAATGTCGTATTTTTTCCCGGCGCGCTAGAAATGTTGGAACTGCTGTCACATCGTTACACAGTCTTTTCTTTAACCAATGGCAACGCTGACGTTGAGCAGGTGGGCATAGCTAACTTTCTCGACGGCGCCGTATCCAGCGCTGACGTTGGCGCCAGTAAGCCCAGCCGTGAAATGTTTGAGGCAGTGATAAAGAAAGCAGGAGTTAATGCTGATCAATGTATTCACGTTGGTGATCACTTAACTGACGATATAGAGGGCGCCAATAACGCAGGCATGCATACGATCTGGGTGAATATGACGAAATATACCAGCGCTAATAATGATTCTAAGGCGAACATTGAAGTCACAAGCCTAACGGCCTTACCAAAGGCATTAGAGGCCTATCAACTAAGTCTGTAGCCGTGTTAATTCGTATTTCGGCAACTTTATCCGCCTAAACTAGTTTTATGCAGGCAAAAAGTAGAGCTTTTCGTCATCACCGAGCGAACCTCAAGCGGGAATCTGAGCGATATTGCTTAAACTCGAGTGGCCAGATAGCTCTTAACCGCCTCAACATTTGCATCAATATGCCCCTTGCGCACTGGCAGATCAGAAAGTGCCTCCAACGATGGATGAGTAGGCGTTATACCGGTGGCCTCAATCACTGCATCTGGGAATTTCGCTGGATGAGCTGTAGCCACACAAATCCTTGGGGCAGTTAAGTCACCGCCCTGAGCTTTTGTCGCTGCATAACCAACCGCAGTATGGGGATCTAATATGTAGTCAAACCGTGCTTTAGCATCTGCCATAGCCATAAGTGTTTCATCGCGATTTACGGCCACTGCCGTAAACAGTTTTTCCTCTGGTACACCGCCAATACTTGCATAACCTGTTGCATTAAATTCTGCCATAAACTCACAAAGACGATTACTGTCTTGGTTAAAATAGTAATAAAGAAAGCGTTCGAAATTACTGGCAACTTGGATGTCCATTGCTGGAGAAAGAGTTTGATGAACCTCACCCCTGGAGTACTCACCAGTTTGGAAGAACCGCGCCAAAATATCGTTCTCATTTGTCGCCAACAATAGATTAGCGATTGGGAAACCCATCTGATGGGCAAGATACGCTGCAAACACATTACCAAAATTACCCGTAGGTACAGAGAAGTTTGCTGGCTGGTCGGTGCGTAAACTCGCATACGCATAATAAACAATTTGTGCCATGACCCGGGCCCAGTTGACAGAATTTACGGCGCCCAGATCATACTTCGCTTTGAAATCAGCGTCTGCAAAAATTGTTTTCATTAGATTTTGGCAATCATCAAAACTACCGTCTACAGAAATACAATGCACATTGTCATCTGCGACCGTGGTCATCTGTAACTCTTGCAAGAGACTAATACGTCCGTGCGGGTACAGAATGAAAATATCAACATTCTTTTGCCCACGAACACCTGCAATAGCCGCGCTGCCCGTGTCGCCACTAGTGGCGCCTAAGATATTGAGCTTTTGTCCGCGCTCCCCTAATACATGCTCAAAGAGCTTGCCCAGCAACTGCAAGGCAACGTCTTTGAAGGCCAGAGTGGGACCATGAAAAAGTTCCAACACCACCATATCGTCTAACTGCTTCCAGCCAACTACGTCGGGGTGATCAAAAGTTGCGTATGATTCTTGAATAAGCCGATGCAGAATAGCTGGTTCAATATCATCGATAAATATTGGCAAAATCTCTTGTGCTAGCTCTACAAAACCCAGTGTCCGCCAATCTTGCAAGAGTGGACGGACATCAGGAATTGATTCCGGTACAAGTAGCCCGCTGTCGGAAGCCAAACCCATTAGGAGCGCTTCGGTAAAACCAATGCCTTTGACTTGCCCTCTGGTGCTCTTATATTTCATGACACTTTGCACTATTAAATGAAGTACCTATCTTAAACCCTCGCTAGACTTATGGAACCTTTTGCTTAAGTAACTGCCAAAAAAAGCCGCCCATAGGCGGCTTACTAAGCTTTCACTTCAAGTTAGCTCCTTACTTGTTGAACTCTGGGTAAGCTACTATCCCAATCTCTGCTTTGTCAGCTCCGAGAAGTTCACCCTCTTCAGAAAGACGAATGCCTATTACGAGCTTGATAATGAACCAAACAATCAGGGATGCTACAAAGGTGAATCCAAAGATCGTGCCCAGTCCAGTCAGCTGGCCGGTTAAAGTTGCATCGTCAGAAGTAATCAATACTGCCACCAGACCCCAGATACCGCAGGCACCGTGAACTGATATTGCACCCACTGGGTCGTCGATCTTAATTTTATCTAAGCCGACAATCGATAAAACAACAATGATGCCGCCTACAGCGCCAATCAACATTGACTCTAGGTTTGTACCAGACAAAGGCTCGGCGGTAATAGAAACCAGACCTGCTAACGCACCATTAAGTGCCATTGTTAGATCAGCTTTGCCGAAGATAAGAGTTGCTAGGATTAATGCTGCAACCAAACCACCTGCTGCTGCCATATTTGTGTTCACAAATACTTGTGCTACGGCGTTGGCTTCATCGATGTTGCTTAGCTTCAACTTTGAACCACCGTTAAATCCAAACCAACCAAACCAAAGAATAAACATACCCAGCGTTGCTAACGGCATATTCGATCCAGGAATAGGAGTGACTTCACCGTTAGGACCGTACTTGCCACTGCGTGGTCCCAGTAGAATTACACCGGCTAACGCTGCTGCTGCACCACACATATGCACGATCCCCGAACCAGCGAAGTCAACAAAACCTGCCTCCGAAAGGAATCCACCGCCCCAGCTCCAGCTTCCCTGAAGTGGATATATAAAACCGGTCATTACTAATGCGAACAGAAAGAAGGACCAAAGCTTCATTCTTTCAGCAACAGCGCCCGAAATAATGGACATTGCGGTTGCGACGAACACAACCTGAAAGAAGAAATCCGAACGTGCGGAGTAGTACGTATCACCGCTCGAAGCAAGAACATCCTCGACTGTATTTTCTTCTCCGAGAAACAAGCCCTCACCGCCGTACATAATGTTGTAGCCGACGACTAAATACATAATGCAGGCGATAGAAAACAGCCCAACGTTTTTTGTTAAGATCTCTGAGGTATTTTTTGAACGAACCATGCCCGCCTCTAACATTGCAAAGCCTGGCGCCATAAACATTACCAAGGCACCCATTACTAGGAAGTAGAACGTGTCTACCGCATACGCTAACTGAACTAGATCTTCCACAATCATTTCTCCATTTATGGTTTAAAGCTATACAGCCCCTGGACCTGTTTCGCCGGTGCGAATTCGTACTGCTTCTTCTAACGCGGTGACAAAAATTTTACCGTCGCCCACTTTTCCTGTATTCGCAGACTTGCTAATGGCTTCTATCGCTTGATCTAAAAGATCATCGTCTATTGCCGCCTCGATTTTTACTTTGGGCAAAAAATCAACCACATACTCTGCACCGCGATACAACTCGGTATGCCCTTTCTGACGCCCGAATCCTTTAACCTCAGTGACTGTCATGCCCTGAACCCCTACTTCAGACAATGCTTCACGCACGTCATCCAACTTGAACGGTTTTATAATCGCCGTAATTAATTTCATTTTTTTCTCCTAAGCTTCTGGGACACGCCTGTTGTATTCGTCAACCGGCAGAGCGATCTGTTGTGGAAGATCAAATGCGTTAAACGCATCCCTGAATTTTCTACGAATCAGGACTATTTAGATACCTTCTCTGCATACAGAAATGGCATCGGATTTTTTCTTCCCTAACTTCGATCTTGTCTAGGTCACAGCAAGATATGTGCCTAGTTCAGAGGGTTTTTTATTAGAATATAAAACTAAGTTAGCATAAGCTTAATTCTTCACTTAAAATTGATATTGGAGCCAAGCAGAACGTGGGGATTCGCAGGGTTGTCTACAAAGCTTGAGCGTCAACAATTGATGCGTAAGCAAAACTATCTTTCACTAAAACAGATCCCGTTGTGGTTTCGCGCACAGTTTTAGTGCGAAATTCCCGCAACGGCGTCAATGGCGCACTCCAATTAGGCGAAAGTCTTACATCCGAGAAAAGCAAAATATCGATGAAGACAATTAGTGCAGAGTGCGCGAGGTGGTAGGGTTGCCGATATCATAGTGATCGGATATTTCTGTCTTCATTCCGTTAAAATTCATCCGCACGAAAAAC
>CAJWNY010000032.1 GCA_913043815.1 uncultured Gammaproteobacteria bacterium | reverse complement strand
ATAAAGATACCGAAGCGCAGAACAACCACATTCACGGTTGACTGAATGAGGGAATGCACTACTCGAAGGATCACGAATCCCCAAGCGGCATTCACAGCCGTGGCATCTGCATGGCCAGCTACTGCAATGGCTATGCAAGTCGCGTAAAAGAGCGAGGGTTGCTCGAATAAATGGTTATGGTTGTCTGCAACGCGGCGTACGTGGGACGGTAAATAGCTCATACCAACTGGATGACCCAGATCATTCTCTGGGATATTAGCCCCTGCAATGGCAGGAATACGCGTGGCGTACATCCAGATCATCATGATCCCACTCCAAAGACCAAGCACAATCACCGGCTGCAAAATTGTATTAGCTGCCATTTTCTCTCTCCCTAATTAATTTCCTAGTTTTAGGCAAGTTATTTTACGATCGTTGTAAAACTGACGAAACAGCCACTAAAAAAAATGTATTAGTCCGCACGGGTTCAGCCCCAAATCGAGGAGATTGCACAGCACCGGCACTTTTAATTAAGTACAAATTGCGCCCTAATGGACGTCATAATCTGGCGAGGCCCTAGGTGCTGTCGACGCACTGCAAGCCTGATAGCCAAATAAATCGGTCGTGGCCGGCGAACCTAGAATGAAAAAGGATGCTTCATGAAATCACCCATTCTCAATTGGATAGCAGTTTTACTAAGCACGCTATGTTTGGGCTGCGCCACGCCGGCTGAAAATCCAAGCAACAATGATCCCAGCAAGTACTCACTAACGACTGACGTACTTTGGGCTTCTCCCGACAGTTTTGATCTAACAATGGATATCTATACGCCAAAATCTGGGAAAGATCGCTACCCCGTATTGATGATTTTTCACGGAGGAGGCTGGCTAATTAACGACAAATCTATAATGGATCAAGCGGCAAAGTACTTTGCGAGCAACAGCGAATATGTAGTTTGTAACGTCAACTATCGCTTACTCGGCGACCAAGAAAATACCGTTACTATTGATCAAATCGTCGAAGATACATTTGGCGCTGTGCTGTGGGCACAACACAACATTCACCAATATCAGGGAGACCCTGCTCGCGTGGCTATAACCGGTGACAGCGCTGGAGCGCACCTTGCGGCAATGGTTGTCAATCGAGGGCAGAACTTATCTTTGCAAGGATATAATACAAAAACGCTGTCATTTTCCCCCTCTTATCTGCCGCTAGGTACCACCCCTGAATCGCTCGTGCAAAACGGTGGCATAAAAGTGCAGGCAGCGCTTTTAAGTTACGGCGCGTTTGACCTTTATCAACGCGGCTTTGATGGCTTTGAAACTTGGAGAAACCCTTTTTGGTATATGGGAGGCGCTCTACCACGGGGGATTTTCGGCAGCGAAATAAGTACAAATTCCCACCCAGAATTGTACAGGGGAGTGTCTCCCTCTCACACAGTCCCTTCTGCCACCGAGCGCTCACTCCCGCCACAATTACTGACTGTTGGTAGTGTCGATACGCTCACCACCCCTGCCTTGGTTAAAGACTATCTAACAAAGTTACAGGCCGCCGGACACCAGGTGGAATATTGGGAGTACGCAGACAAAAGACACGCGTATTTGGACTCTGGGCACAATCGGTTACTTGGGGTGAACTTCGCAGACGACGCGCCACCCGCATTAGACGTTATGATCGCGTTTCTCGATAGGGTGTTTTATTCATCCGAATAGTGGTCAAGTAAACCCGTACAGCGACCTTGGTGACCGAGTTCGTAAGCTACCAGCGCATTTCTGCAACCACAGAAAAAGCACCTTCTTTATTGTTGCTGCCTAGAAAGAGTTACTCCATCAAATATTCGGCATCTTGATACCATCCGAAAATTGGAGAAAGTAAACTGTTAATCGTGCAAGAAGAAAGCCAAAGTATTGTGATGCCGAGGCCTAAATTGGGACCCTAGCAACCGAGGTCAAACCTGATTAACGTAGTGACTTGGTAACCTGCTTGCACGACAAGCAAGACAACATTTATTTTAATTTAACGCGCTTGAGGAAAGATAATGGGAGTATTGGTACAAGGGCACTGCGACCCTCGATTCGAAAAAGTAAGAGCCACTTTACAGGCTAATTTAGACAGCGGTGCAGACGTTGGCGCATCCGTTGCGGTTACCTACAAAGACGAGTTGGTGGTAGACCTTTTTGGCGGCCACCTAGACGAGGACAAAACTCGCACATGGCAGGAAAACACCATCGTTAACGTGTACTCCACTACAAAGACTATGTCTTTTCTTTGCATGCTTATGCTGGCAGATCGCAAGCTACTCGACTTCGACGAGAGCGTTGCCACTTATTGGCCAGAGTTTGCAGCTAACGGCAAAGAGCAGGTTAAAGTCTGGCACCTTATGAACCACGCGGCGGGCCTGTCTGGCATGGACGTAGCTGTTAGCTCGAAAGACATGTACGACTGGGAGAAAATAACAAGTTTGCTTGCCGCTCAAGTACCTTGGTGGGAGCCAGGCAACGCCATTGGCTATCACGCATTGACTCAAGGTTATCTTCTGGGCGAGGTGCTACGACGCATCACTGGCCAGACTATGGGCGCGTTCTTTAAGCAAGAAGTCGCAGATAAGCTGGGCGTGGACTTTCATATTAGCGTCCCTGATGAGGCTCTGCCACGTGTAGGTCATCTTATTCCACCTCCGAACCGTAGGCTGGGAAAGGATACCACTGGAGACACCATTGCCGGACGTACATTCTCTAACCCCGGGGGAGATGCTCGAGACAGTTGGACGCTAGAATGGAAAAAAGCCGAAATTCCTGCAGCTAATGGTCACGGCAACGCTCGGTCCGTGGCTAAAATTCATTCAGTTTTAGCAAATCTTGGGGTATCTCAAGGTGTACGCCTACTCTCAGAGGAAACTGCGCGCTCGATTATGGTGCCACGCATTACCGGTCACGACCAAGTGGTCGACATACCTATGAGCTATAGCCTTGGCTTTGGCATGCCACCAGGCAGCAAACGCAACCTATGCTTTTGGGGTGGTTGGGGTGGCTCCACAGCCATCATCGACCAAGATCAGAATTTCTCAATCTCCTACGTTATGAACAAAATGCACGCAGGGTTGATGGGTGACGAGCGGGGCATCTCTATTTCTCAAGCCGTATTCACCAGCCTCGCGAAGTAGAAATCCGGAGATAGTCTAACGCCTTATAGGCATAGAAGGACTTACGGCACGTCCTCTCAAGCTAGGCTTACGCCTAGCTGTTTGCCTCACCACTAATTTCTATCTACCCGTATATTGCGGGGCACGCTTTTCAATGAAGGCCTGCATACCTTCCTTAGCATCCTGAGTGCGGCTACACAAAATCTGGTTACGATTTTCTACCGCAATAGCAGCCTCCAAGCCCGCTGCATCAATGGCTACATTCAGGCCGTCCTTGGTCAGGCGTAAACCCATTGGAGAGGCCAACAACATTTGCTCTGCGTAATCATTTGCTGTTGCGAACAAGTCCGCCTCGGGAACAACCTCCGACACCAAATTGGTACTCAAGCATCTTTCAGCGTGTATGAATTTGCCGGTTAACATCAACTCGGAAGCTATAGATGTCCCCACAAGTCGGGGCAAAAAGTAACTGGTACCCATATCGCAAGCAGATAGACCTAGTTTAATAAAAGCCGCATTCATCTTCGCTGTGTCAGCAGCAATACGCACGTCCGAGGCCAACGCGAAAGCAAACCCACCACCACATGCAGCACCTTGAATCATGCTAATAATAGGTTGTGGGCAACGGCGCATCTTTATATATACGTCTGCAAGATAGCCCTGAAAACCCATACCACCGCCAAAAGGTCGTGCTTGAGTGGGATCACTGGCGGATTTAATGTCTAGCCCAGCGCAAAACGCTTTTCCGCGCCCACCCATTAGCACTACCCGGGTAGTCTCGTTCTCAGCCAGTTGATCAAAATAATGACGCAACTCGGTGACCATTGGAGTGTTAATTGAATTCAGATATTCCGGGCGATTCAGCCATAGGATATCTAATGCGCCCTGCCGCTCAACCTCGATAGTTTTATAATCTTTAATATCCATACCCTCTGTCCTACTCATGCTTTGTTCCAGCTTAATTATTTGCCGGCACGAATACTATTGGAGAAGCACCATTAATCTAGAAACAGCAATGGCTCTGGCCTATTGTTGAAGTGATGGCCTATTCTTAGAGTAGGCCATAATCGAGGCTGGGAATTTAAATCGAATTTGTGAAACATTCCTGAAAATTAAGGAGAGAAAATATATGAGCACTTTGTTCATTGTTAAAAGTGATGCGGTTGATGGGCGCGAGGACGAATACAACACATGGTATAACGATGTTCATCTACCCGAGGTATTGCAAATTGATGGCTTTCAAGCAGCGCAACGATTTGCACTGAGTGAGCAACAAGTACAAAAAAAACAATCATATGGCTATTTGGCCATTTATGAGATAGATACAAACAACATTGCGGAGACGCTACAGAACCTTCAGCAAGCCACCTGGCTGAACATGAGTAACGCCATAGATCAACGTTATGTCGATATATCTGTATTCAGCGCCGTTACCCAAAAAATGGTTAGCTCTAGTTGAATCGCCTCAAAAGCTTTCCACTAACTCTAAAAAAGTACCGTCAGGGTCTTTAAAACAAAAGAAGCTGCTGCCACTGTTTTCACTCATATAAACCGTGGCTGGCGGTGACAATACCTCAACACATTGGGCTTTGAGAAAATCGTAATCCGCCTGCAAATCAGTTGTGCGCAGCGCTAACCGCGCTAAACCCGGGCTATACAAATTGGCATAGGGAGCGCTGGTATCTCGGGGCGCTTGCCACTCTAAAAGATCAATCAGAACCACCGGTTCGACCCCACGCAGCTTCATGATAGCGCCATTAACGCGATAGTCCTTCATCGCCACGGCTTGGTTCACTTCTGGCGTATTGGTCGCTGGCACCTGCCATACATGCTCAAAACCCAGCATTTCGTAAAACGCTTTGGAGCGTTCAAAGTTACTGCAATTTATATTGATGTGTACCAAACCGCCAATATTCATTATTTTACTCCTCCGCAGACAGAAAAAATTTTATATGGGAAATACCTGGATTAACTTACAAAAATAAGTAAGCAAACTTAAGCAACTGTATCGCCATTATCTACCACCATCTCGGTGCCATTTACATGCTTAGACACATCTGAAAGCAGGTAGGAAACCATATGCGCCACGTCGTCCGGTTCACCAATACCCATTGAAACCCGTGCTTTCTCTTGATCGCCCATAGCCCCGAGGTCTACGTCCATAAGTTCCTTCAACGCATGGTGCACCATCGGTGTGTTGATGCTCCCCGGGTGTATAGAATTACAGCGAATTTTCAGGCGCTCGCGCCGACAATGAAGAGCTATCGCCTTGGTCATAGAGCGAATGCCACCTTTAGCAGCTGAATAAGCGAGATAATCTGGAATGCCTATAAGCGCGGCGGTAGACGACATATTTACGATAGAACCGCCGCCACTTGCTTTCATGAGCTTAATACCTGCCTGACATCCAAAAAACGTACCATCTAAATGAATTGCTAATGTATTACGCCAGACTTTCAGAGACGTATTTTCTATATTAGCGATATGAGCGACGCCTGCGTTGTTTACTAACCCATCTAAGCGGCCATATTTGGTTTCCACCTCCAGCATGACTTCACCCCAGCGACCTTCATCTGATACATCATGGGCAAGAAACAGTGCACCTATTGCTTCTGCCAGTGCTAGGCCACGCTCCACATCAATATCGGTCATCACTACATGGGCACCTTGACTAGCAAGCAAGCGCGCATCAGCAAGTCCTAGGCCAGAAGCCGCACCTGTAACGACAACGACCTTCCCAGCAATACCACTCATCGCATTACTCATATTGCCTCTCCAGAAATTTTTGCCACATCTTGCTCGTGCATACAGGTGAATCAGATTTTTGAGTACCGCTGCTGAAAAGCTATCAGCTCACGCTTAACTTCTGGCGCCAACAAATATAGACCAATTAAATTTGGAATAGATATTAAAAATACCAACGCGTCAGATATGTCGATCACCGACTGCAAGTTAATAGCACTGCCGACCACGATAAAAAATAGAAAGGTAACTCTAAAGATCATGCCCGACAACTCAGAACGTCCAACCAAGTATTCCAAAGCAATTAACCCATAATATGACCAAGCCAGCATGGTAGAGAAGGCAAACAACGTGGCAATAATTGCCAGCAAGGGGGATGAACCAGGTATAGCCTTATCAAAAGCCCGAATCGACATTTCTATACCGCTGATGCCGTTGGTGGCCTCACCAGGAAGAATCACTAAGATCACAATAACCAATGCGGTCATTGTGCAAACTACTACCGAATCTATAAACGGCTCTAGTAGCGCCACCATACCTTGGGTCACGGGTTCGTCCGTTTTTGCAGCAGCATGAGCAATACCCGCAGAACCCAGTCCAGCCTCGTTAGAAAAAACCGCGCGTTGAAAGCCAATAATCATGGCGCCTATAACGCCGCCACTCACACCGTTGGCGGTGAAGGCTTCGCTAAATATCAGCGCAAAGGCATCGCCTACTTGAGAATAATTCAGACCTAAGACAATAATCACCAAGGCTAAATATATAACCAACATCATCGGCACCAATCGAGAGGTCACAGAAGCAATACTTTTTAGGCCGCCGATAATGACCAGACCAATGGCAACCGCCAAAACAAGGCCCACTAAAACATTAGAATAGGCGAAATTAGATTCTCCTAGCTGGGAGGTGAGAATGACCGCAGCTTGGTTAGACTGAAACATGTTGCCAATGCCAAAGCATCCAATAACCATACATAAGGCGTAAAACTTCGCCATGGCTTTACCCAATTTAGGGCGCCCTATTCGAGCCAGACCCTCTTGCAAGTAATACATGGGACCCCCGGCCACGGTCGCATCACTGCGATTTTGTCGATACAAAGTGCTCAGGGTACATTCGCAAAATTTTGTAGACATGCCTAAAAAACCGGCAACGGCCAACCAAAACGCAGCACCCGCCCCACCTAGAGAAATAGCCACTGCAACGCCCGCAATATTACCAATACCTACAGTGCCCGATACCGCGGTGGTCAATGCTTGGAAATGCGTGATCTCACCCACTACCGCATCTTTATATTTTGGCTTTTGGGTGAGCAACTTTATCGCCGTAGCGAAACCGCGGATATTGATGAAATTGAAATACACGGTACAAAAGACTGCGCCCGCAACCAACCAAAGCACGATGAGCGGCACGCCCACACCTAGCAATTCAACCTTAAAAAAGACTATTGAAGTGAGACTTGCGGCTAATGCAGCCATGGCTGTCTCTAAAAAATTTAGCATACGATGCGCTCACTTCATCTTATTAGTTTTGATCAACTTGGATCTTAGTTAGGTCCTAGAAAATTAATCGGCTAAAATATTTTCTGCAGAAAAAATCGTCACGCCACGAGCGATTGTTCGTTGTACTTTAATGTTTAGCAATTCCTCTTTCGCGACTCTCAAAGGGTTCGCTGACAACACCACAAAATCCGCCTGCTTGCCCACCTCAATGGAACCTTTACGATCCTCCTCAAAGTATTGGTACGCTGCGTTCACTGTTACCGCTTTCAAAGCATCCTCCACGGATATGCGCTCATCTGGGCCTAACACCTGACCACTACGTGTAAGCCTGTTACTTGTAGCCCAAACTAAACGCATTATATCTGGGGGAACAATGGGTGCATCATTATGTAAGGTAAAAGTAATGCCTTTTTGCAGACTGCTCGCAGTTGGACTTATGCGGCTTCCACGCTCTAAACCGAGCACTGAATCTCTATGCCAATCGCCCCAGTAAAAAGTATGCGCGGAAAAATAAGAAGGGATGACATGCATTGCCGCCAAGCTATTCAGCTGGTCATCGCGCACAGTTTGGGCGTGAATCATCACACTTCGATGATCCTTTGAATTTTTACCCTTTAAGCTTTTAGAAAGGGCTTGAATAAAAAAATCCGCCGCGGCGTCGCCATTAGCGTGTGCAAGGATAGGTATCTCAGCACGGATAAATTTATCAAACAACGCATCCACAGACGCCGCTGGCATAATTGGATAACCCCGATAATCGGCAGTTTGGCCGTAAGGTTGAACTTCGTAAGGTTTAGTCAGATAAGCTGTTTTACCCTGAGGAGAACCGTCCAAGGTCATTTTTACACCACCAACGCGAAAACCATTCTCATATGGCGCGAGAGTGGGCAGGGCTAAAGTTGAATCTTTTATGTAGCTTTCATCGACACGCTGATACGCTATCACGTCAATAGGGAATTCTCGATACGCTGCCGAAGCTTGCAGCAATTGCACTACTTGGGGCGAGGCCGCTCCGTCCTGTGCTGTAGTGATGCCATAGCGGGCATAATCTAATATACCGCGATGAATTTCCTCAAAAGGTTGATTGCTGGCGGTCATATATTTTCTCACCGCATAGGTCGCAGACTCTTCTAGCACGCCATTCGGTTCACTCGTGCCTGAGTATCGCCTGATTATACCACCGGCAGGGTTTTTAGACGCCGCGTCAATTTTTGCAACTTCCAACGCCTTGGAATTCACCGCGGCCAAGTGCCCTGAAACGTGCATCAGCATAATGGGATGCGTACTTGACACTTTATCCAAATCATCTTTAGTGGGATGACGCTGCTCTTTTAACAATGAGTCGTCGTAACCCATACCAATAATCCATTGGCCTTTTACTAATTCTTTACTGTCTGCGTAGTTTTTCAACTCTTGGACTAGATCGGAAATGTTTTTGGCAGGGCCAACAGGGGGTGATGCCACATTGGCCATACTCGCCACTCGAGCGTGAAACGAAATATGCCCATGAGCATCAATAAAGCCCGGCAGCAGGGCTTGGTTTTGTAAGTCCACAACAATTTCTGCATCCCCCTGCCAATTTTTACGCAGACCAACGAAAACGATCTTTTCACCCTTAATTGCGACAAAATTAGTGGGCAAAGGCTGGCTAGAAAAAGTCAGGATATTTTTGCCGTAAAAAGCTACATCGGCTTTAATTGAAACGGACTGCGCCTCATCAGCGGAGATTAAAGAGCTTAAACCAGACAATAAAAGCCCAGCGGAAACGACTGAAGCGAAATTTCTCATATTTTCCCCTATAGATTTACTCCGCATAATGACGGCTTGCAAAAAATCTTTACCAAGGCTTTTCACGAACTCACAATGTACTGCTAATCTTGAAAAAAAATAGGAGCTTACTATGTCTACATCTTTATACGATTTAAGCGTTGGATCTTTTCTGCAAATGACCGAAGCGACATTGGGAATTATGCAAGTTGGCCAACAGCACTGTGCTGACAACAACATAAACCTAAATGACGTTGTTGCAACCACCTTGCATCCAGATATGGCCAGTTTTCATTTTCAAATTGTCTGCGTCACCCACCATTCTTTGGGTGCGATCAACGGCGTGCAGAGCGGCGAATTTGGCCCACCCAGTGGCTACGAGCAAATGGATTACGCGGGTCTGCTGGCATTGACGCAGCGAAGCATTGATGCTCTTAGAGCCCTAAATCCTGCAAGTATTAACGATCTTAACGGCGGTACCGTTGTGTTTAAAATGGGCAAAACCGAAATCCCGTTTACTTGCGAAAACTTCATTCAATCCTTTGCTCTGCCGAACCTATATTTTCATGCAACTACTGCATACGACATTTTACGCGTGCAAGGCGCACCTCTCGGTAAGATGAATTTCTTGGGTCAGATGCGGATTGGAATTTAGCTTTTACACTACTTTTATGCCGGCTTCAGTTGCCCTCAGATTGCTGCGCGTTTTAATGCCAGCAATCTAATACAACGGCTTCTAATGATTAGGTGGGCCCACTTTTTTCAAGTGTGCCCAAGTCCACCTGTAAACATTGCTTAGCATTGTTAGAAATATGCCAAGCCCTAATGCGCAGGTCGATACATGGGGTGAACAGCCGGCGACGTTGTCGTTTGGATTTTACCCATCACCTCAAAACCATGCCGCTCGTACAACGAAATATTAGCCGGATTGGAAGATTCCAAGTAGGCAGGCTGGCCTTGTTCATCACATTTTGCAAGCGCATATTTCATTAACTGCCCACCCAGCCCACGCCCTTGGTGGCACGGGTCAACGCCGATTAGAGGCAGATACCAACAAGGCTCACTAGGATGATAGGCCTCCATTTCACCTAAAACGCTGCCTACCTCTTCCCTAAGTTCTTCCGCAACGGTCCTTGTCAACAATTCGGAAATGCCCCCACCTTCGTCAGAATGGTCATCAGCTCCAGGCGGCACCCAAAGCGCAACGCCCGCATAATTATCTATCTCAAACGCTGCACCTGAGTCAAAAGAAGCGCCACCAAAATTGCCGTAGAGCTGCGCTGCATGGGTTAGATAAATATCTGCTTGGGGGAATATCCAACGAACTAAGGGGTCTGCCGCAAAGGCCGCCACAATAGTGTTCAGCGCCACACCGCGCTGCTCCATAGAAACCACCGTTACCGCTGGCGGGTTATCATTCATTCTTAAGGTCCTTAATATTATCTTTATAGTTGAAAAAAATGTCCGCGGGTTCAATCAGATCGTCAACGAATTGCCATTTTCCGACAGCCACTTACGTCTAACTTTATAATCTGGCATCACGCGCGCCACCTCGGACCAATACGCCGCACTATGGTTGTGCTGAAGCATATGACACAACTCATGAACCACCACGTAATCCAAAACATCTACCGGCCCGTGAATAAGGCGCCAGTTAAATTGGATTTGCCCGTCCATCTTACAACTGCCCCAGCGCGCCTTATAGGCTTTAACCTGAATACCTGTCGGACGAACGCCAACTAGAGGCGCAAAAAAATCTAAACGCTGCGAAAGTAGAATGGCAGCTTCATCCAAAAACCAACGCTCTAATACCGAACGTATGTATGGTGGATTAGTTAGATGCTTCGCGACTACGCTCACCGATATATCTTGACCTACCATCTCTACCTGCGGGTAATCACCAACCTGCACTTTTAGCTTATACGATTTACCTAAGTAGGGTATTGGGTCACCGCTTTCAAAACCCACCCGTACAGGTGGCGTAAGCGAAGCTTCATATTCAAGTTTCTTTCTAATCCAAGCCGTCTTCTTTTCTACCAATTCAACAATTTTTTGTTGACCGATTTCTTTAGGTACTCTGAACGACACCCCTGACTGATCCACCCTGAACGTAGCGCTGCGCCGACGGTCAGAGCGAATCACCGTGACATCAAAATATCTGAACGCCAGAATTTCGGGCATTTAGCTAACTCTTTGGTTATCAAGATTTTAAAAAACCGACATGCTAAGCAACTGCAGCAAGTTGCTCAAGTAAATCTGCGGGGAAACTGCCTCTAAAAGCTGTAATCCCCAATTCGCTGCGCACAGTATCGATGTCTTTATGCCAGTGGTCTTCCCACTCAATGGCCATAAATGAGGGCATCTCCTGTCCATGTTGCCAAGACTCAGCAAGGTTTTGCATAAGCAAACCGAAACCTTGGGACGTGCGTATATGACTCATAGTCGCCGCAGTTGCCAAAAACATGGCTGAATAATTGTGGCCAAATTGAGCTAACTGAAAAGAAGAAATTGCGATTTCGTGCAAGCTGGTGGTCTCATATCCACCTACTAAATGCCAAACATCGTGCATCTGCAAAATCCGCGTATTTAGATAACGCAATGCCGGACTCATTTGATCTAGCCCAATCGCTTGCCGGTCTAATACTTCAGGATCAAATCCGTTATCTACCCACATGCTATATAAGTCTCGACCTAGACTGCCTTTGGGTAAAACTTCAAGCGTTTTAAGCGCCAGCAAAGGGGGCACTGCTTTTTCAGTTGGCGAATCAGCACCAGGGTGTGCTTTTGCAGCTGCTTCCGAAAAGCCAATGTAATCTGGGTCAAGTACGCTACCTAGCGACGCAACCGCGACGGTTATAGAAGTCGCATCATAGCCGCCTTCTGGGCCTTCTATCGTTGCAGCAAAAGCCTGCCAAAACTCATCCGCTAATCTTGTGCATGGTACATTACAATTACCCTGTGACAATGCCCTACCAAGTTGTGCATCCGCAATTGTATCAAAAACAAGCGGAATACCGGCAGGCGAGGCAAAAGCCGCCCAAATCATTGCGCCACAAACTAAGGCCTGATCTTCAGGATCTCCCTGCGCCGCGCCCCTTACACCTTTATACAAAAGGCCTAAGTCAGGTTGCACTGAATATTTTTGTAATTGCTCAATATGTTTTTGCATCAATTTACCGTCACCTTAATAAGGCCCGATTTTCCGATAATGGTGGCGTCAACACAAGATTTATAGACTTTAGTCGCAAAAACAGGATTTAAGAGGATATTATACGATCCACTTAACCCTAGATCCTTAAGCTGAAGGTCGATTGAACCGACTCAGGAATTCTCATACTTCTCGCGTCGCATTCTTCGAGTTTAAACGGAGAAGACATGTAGTGAACATGCAAAATCTAGCCGCTAGCATTCGATTAATTGGCCTCGCGCCTCAGGCATCAAAAAAAACAAGCGCGCTATTACAACTATCTATCATGATGATTGCAGCTCTGCTTTTGGTTTCTTGCGGCGGTGGTGGCGGCTCAGCAAGTTCGCCGGCGAATGTTAGTTCGGTAAACACGCCCCCAACTATTTCTGACCCAGGTGAATTATCGATTATCGAAGGCTCGCGCTCTGTGACAACCGTGACCGCTACCGACGCGCAGGGCCAAAGCATTATCTTTGATATTCTAGGCCTTGATGCGGCTTTGTTCGATATCTCGAGCAGAGGATCACTGTCATTCAGGAGTACACCGAGCTTTAAAAGGCCCCTTGATGCTAATGCCGACAATATTTATCAGGTTAGCGTGCAGGCTTCAGATGGCATTGCATCATCAACACGCAGGCTAAGCATAGCTGTGGTGAGTAGTACATTTTTTGAGCCTGCAAGCAATTTTGCCAACCGATGCGGCCTACCAAGATCCGGCACGGACTCTAGCTCGGGCAATCCGTTCCCAGATATACAAGGTGCTTTTGCAGACCAGAATAACTTTCTTCGCTCTTGGAGCAACGACTCGTACTTGTGGTACGACGAAATTGAAGATGTAAATCCACTCGACAACGCTAACTCAAATCAGGACGTGAAAGAATATTTTGGACTAATGCGAACTTCTGCTAAAACGCCTTCAGGTGCGGATAAAGACCGCTTTCACTTCACATACGACACCGAAGAATGGAATCTGTTTACTTCTTCTGGGGCATCCTTTGGCTACGGGGCAGAATTTATTCTAAAAAGCTCATCAATTCCACGTTCCGTAGTCGTCGCTTTCGTGGAGGCCAATGGCTCAGCCTCTAGCCCGGCCGTAAACCTAAAGCGAGGCACACAAATCATTAGTGCAGATGGTGTGAGCGTTGAATCAGGCTCAGATACAGCGACACTCAATGCGGCTATATTTCCCCGTACTTCCGGAGAAACGCACCAATTTGAAGTGCGAGATGTAGGCGCCGCGAGTAGCCGCATTGTTTCAATGACTACATCGGCCATCACCGTTGATCCTGTCCCTTTACACAAAGTCGTTACGACACCAACTGGACCAGTAGGCTATCTACAGTTCATGGATCATAGTATCAAAGCTGCAGAAAGAAAGTTGGTAACTGCTGTCACCGATTTGGCCGCCGCCAATATCAACGATTTAGTATTGGACCTTCGCTACAACGGCGGCGGCTATTTGATAATAGCCAACCAACTCAGCTATATGATCGCGGGACCCGCCGCTCGCAACCAAGTATTTGACACGCCGACATTCAATGATAAACATCCTAACGTTAACCCTGTTACTGGCGCGGCCCTGCAGCCTTCATTGTTCGAGGAAGAAACCGTAGGTCTGAGCCTTGCTTCTGGCACAGACCTACCCACTCTGGGATTATCCAGAGTCTTTGTGCTGACAAGCAGCGCCACGTGCTCAGCTTCAGAGGCCATTATTAACGGTTTGCGTGGAATCGGCATAGATGTGGTACAGATAGGCACTACGACCTGCGGCAAACCCTACGGCTTTTATCCCAGAGATAACTGCGGCACCACTTATTTTTCGATACAATTTAAGGGCATTAACGCAGCAGGTTTTGGCGACTACCCCGACGGTTTTTCACCACAAAACCTTAACGAGGTAGAAGGCGTCGCTATACCAGGGTGCGCGGTGGAAGACGATTTCTCGCAGCTTTTGGGTAATGAAAACGAGGCGCTATTTGCAGCCGCCTTGGCTTATAGACAGTCCCCTGGCACCTGCCCAGCATTACCGGTAAGCCGCAGCCAACTGCTACAACATGGACAAACAAAACAACTTTCCAGAAGCAATGACATCAGCCAAATTCTACTTAACAAGCAAGCAACACCGGGCAAAATTATCCGCGCAAACCCCGAGTAGCAAAATGCGGTTTAAACAGCCTATAAAATCATAAAAGTAAGAATGAACATTTGTACATGGCTAGGCTCAATACAGTCCCTAAGTTTGCGACATTGTGAGAGTGTAAAGAGCTAGATTCGACGCGCCATAAGTGCAAACATGCACCATTGTAGTAAAGATCGTAAGAAGAACTGAAACTGGGATGAGTTGTGAAAACACCAAGCAAAACTGTACTTGTTGTAGAGGATCATAAAGAGTTAGCTGAGACAGTTGGCGCCTATCTGGAAGCCAGCTCTTATATTGTTGATTATGCCGCTGATGGCTTAACCGCTATGCATCTTGGGGTTACCAACACTTACGACGCAATAGTATTAGACGTTATGTTGCCTGGCGCAGACGGCCTCACTGTTTGTAAGCGTTTACGTGAAGACGCTAACGTGACCACACCAATCATAATGCTTACCGCCAGAGATCAGCTCGACGACAAGCTCAAGGGCTTTGCCTCCGGCGCAGACGACTACCTTATTAAACCGTTCGATATGCCAGAACTGAAGGCCAGATTAGATGCCGTCATCAGACGTAGTCAACACTTAGAAAAAGAATTTCTAGTCAGTGACCTAAAACTTAACCTCGACACAATGGAAGTAACAAGGGGAGAAACGCCATTAATGCTGTCGCGCACGCTGTTCAATATTTTGCATGTGCTAATACGTGAATCACCAAAGGTGGTTACCCGAGCAGCACTTGAGCGAGAGCTTTGGGGCGATGAACCGCCCGACAGTGATACGCTAAGAAGTCACATCTATAATTTAAGGCGTATTATAGATAGACCCTTTGGCAGGCCGCTTTTGCAAACTAGGCAAGGCCAAGGTTACTGCCTCAAAGAAATAGCCGAAGACTAGCTGCCTTACGTGTGATAGTTGCCTCTCTCGGCAGGCAGCCCTTTCAATTACAAGACCGCGTGGGTCAAAACTCAGAGACGATACAATGCCCAACCTAGTTTGGTTCCGTACAGACCTTCGTGTACGGGACAATCCAGCTCTTTACTACGCCTGCCAATCTGGCCCCGTGGAGGCTCTTTTTATACTTACGCCGAGCCAGTGGTTTGAGCACACAATATCGTCATATAGATTAGCATTAATACTACGGACACTGGACCAACTCAGCCAAGATTTGGCTAAACTAGGCATTCCCTTACGCATAGTCGAATCAAAAAATTATCAAAGTTCCGTAAAAGTTGTTGTCGAAAATTCCAAAGCCATAGGTGCAAAGAATGTTTTCTTTAATGACGAGGTTGCACTGAACGAGGCACGCAGAGATAACGAAGTAATTATAGCTTTACAAAGTAACGGCATTGTCTGCGAAACATTCAATGCTTTTACATGCCTTAGACCGGGCAGCGTAAGAAAACCTGACGGATCTTCTTACTCGATCTTCACCCCTTTCAAAAGACGTTGGCTATCTGTACTAACAGAAGTTGGATTAGATATTTTACCGCCACCCAAAGCCCAAGGACCGGCAATCACACCGAGCAAAGCCCCACTAGAAATTGCAGGTGTCATGAAAGACTTTGGCAGTGAGCTTTGGAAAGCTGGAGAGCGCTCGGCCCTTAGTCAACTCAATGCATTTTGTAGAAATCGAGCAGACAACTACCAGCGTGACAGAGACATCCCAAACGTACGTGGCACCAGCGGTTTGTCGCCTCAACTGGCAATGGGCACAATTTCTGCCAACCAATGTTTGGCAGCGGCCTATAAAGTGAATGACGATCTATGGATTGGGCCCTCGGAAGGCATCAACACTTGGGTCAGTGAAATTATTTGGCGCGAATTTTATAACCATATTTTGGTCGAGCATCCGCGGCTGGCTATGGGCCAAGCGTTTAGGCGAGAAACCGACAATCTACCCTGGAATCAGGATGCTGAATTGTTAGAGCGCTGGCAAAAAGGAGAGACAGGACTACCACTTGTAGACGCAGGCATGCGCCAACTCAACAGCACCGGTTGGATGCACAATCGCTTGCGTATGGTCACCGCACAGTTCTTAACCAAGCACTTGTTCCTAGACTGGCGGTTGGGCGAACGGTACTTCATGTCAAAGCTTGTCGATTGCGACATCGCAGCCAACAACGGGGGTTGGCAGTGGAGCGCATCTACTGGAACTGACGCTGTGCCCTATTTTCGTATGTTCAATCCAATCCGCCAGGCCGAACGTTTTGATGCAAGCGGCGACTTTGTTAGAAGCATGGTGCCAGAATTAGCAAATGCAGGGAAAAAGCAGATCCTCGAACCATGGAAAGATGGCGGTTTCCCGGGCTACCCAGCTCCAATCATTGATTTGGCTCAAGGCAGAGACAGTACGTTAGCCATTTGGAAAACAATGCGCTTAGATACTACTTAAAAAAAGGCTCCACAGCTTTTTCTCAAAGCAAATGAGAGGACGCAGCCTCTATTCAACGTTAGATGATTATTGGATTGCCGGATATCGGCAAGCTGATGCTGATTTTGGTGCCCAAGTTCTCTTCGCTCTCTACCTCGATGACCCCATCAAATTGATCAGCCATTCTACGAACAATAGACAAACCTAAACCGTGACCTACATTACTGACTCGTGCACGATCCCCTCGATAAAAGGGCTCAAAAGCTTGATGAAGCTCATCAGGACTCATACCAATACCTGTATCAGTAACTGAAAAGCCGGTGGCGCTCACAGTTATGGTGACCGCCCCTTCATTCGTGTAATTGATTGCATTGCGCAGCAGGTTCATCATCAGAATTTGAACAATCTGCTTGGGCACATTAGTCCATAAATCGCCTGTGGATTCGCTTAGCAAAGAAATACCTCGCTCGTTTGCTAAAGGCTCTAGCTGCTCGGTAAGATTCGGTACGAGATCATTGATAAACGTGAATTCGCCGCGTCGCGCCACTTCTTCTCCCCGCGCGAGCAGCAACATAGTGCCTATCAACCCTTCCATGTCCTCAACAGTTCGACGCATCCGGTCTAACGCTTTGACATCCATTCCAGGGCGTTCTTCATTAAGTTGCAATAAATCTAGGGAACCCTTAAAAACGGCAATAGGAGTGCGTAACTCATGGCTCGCGTCACGAGTGAAAATACGCTCTCGTTCAATAAACGTATCTAATCTCTCAGAAAAACTGTCTATGGCGTCTATCATGACATCAACTTCAGGGTTGGCAATTCTGCGCAAGTCGCCGAGGTCTACGGCAGGCTGATTGAAATCGCCAAAACGGAACTCTTCTAAATAGTCGGCCAACTGCACCAGTGGAGAAATTGCTTGATGAGACAGCCTATAGGTTAAAAAGGAAAAGCCGTAGATCAGTAAAAGAGCAATGGATAGCGGCAGAATGCCAAATAGAAAAGCCAACTGGGAAACATCTTCGCTTGCGAACAATAAATACAACCGTGGACCTACCCCCGATGCTCGCTGACTGACGAAAAGAGTTGGACTAGTTGCACCCAGATCTACACGGCCCAAAAATCCAGGCTCGTGTGGTCGAAGGGCCTCGGGAAGCTTGGAAAAATCTTCACCATCAGACATGTAGCCCACCATGTTATTGGTGTTTGGCAGAGCTTGTAAGGGATTAACTTGATAAAGCGCCCAGTAATGACTGGCTTCATCCTCCAGCGCTTCGTTGATTAAAAAATCGTCAACAATGGTATTAGTAATAAATATGCCGGCTGCTACCGCAAGGCTTACGAGAGCCACCTGTAAAGCGAATACACGCCCTAACTTGGTACTCAGCCTTGTTCTTTGAATTTTCAAAATTCGCCCGCTAACATGAAGTAATCAGCGCCTAGCTTAAAGGAAGACTGCAGCTTTTGTGCGCAAGCTGCGTAAAAATATTCGCTATAAAAAGATTTATCACAAAATCAAACGGACTGAGTGGTTGTCGCAGATTCGTCTTGCACCTTTCCCTTCCCGTTTACGTGTTTTGTAAGACTGAAAAGTGAGTAGTAAACGACAAACCAGACCAAGCCAAGAACGGCTAAATTTTCATAGGAGGAAATAACCACAGCGCCAAAACGTTCGCCGGCTATGTAAGAAAAAGGCGCACTAGCGCCAACCAACAGCGCCCCGACCAATGGTCGCTCAACAAAAAATATCAGCCCGTGGTTCAGAGACAACCCTACAGCCACCCACAATAGAACTATCCATATGGGTGCTAAAGTAACGCCAGCGATAGCCAGCGACGCTGATGAGCCATAATCTAAAACGCCAAAATAGATCCAACCACTATCTAACAACAAACCGAATAACCCCAAACCCACAGCGTAGGGCCAGTCAGCAGCAATATTTCGTTGATATATATTTAGGCACAGCATGCCAAAGACTACGCTGAGGCCGTAGCTATTGCCCCCTACCACACAAGCCACCCAAGCGGCCTTGAGGAACAGAGCGTTTACGAATTTGCTGCTGGACAAATAATCTGAGAGATTCACTGTTTGTGGTTCCTTGGTTTAATCGACAGGATAGGCATAGTGATTTAAATCAGGTTGTGGGGGGCACCTATATAGATACAGAACCAATCTCGAACAGATTTGGCATCGTCTACCCCCGGTTTTCTCCTCTGCCACACCGCGAGAGCAGCGATTTAAAGTAGAACCTGAAGACCACTGGCAACCACTCCGGTCTTACTTCTAAATGCGTCAGCGATTTAGTAACGGGCGAGCTGCCTCGCAAATCGAAAAACGGCGCTAGACTTTTTCATCTTTTTTTTCCGACCGATCGACCCTCTACTCAATCACGTGAAGATTCCGTGAAGTAGAAAAAAATCGGCGTCACCACTGCTTCACGCGACTCTGTCTACCCTACGTCCATGATAAAAAAAACTTACTTATTCGTCGCACTCGTTGTCGTTACAGGGTTTGGTTGCGCCACACAGTCTGAACGTACCAACGGTGAATACCCTAAAGCATACCGTTCAGCACTGAACGATTTTCCGGGGAATCAGAATGTTGACCCCGCCGCTATTGATACTTTCACCCAATTCTTAATGAACATTGGCCAACCGGGATCCGCAGATACTGCAAGAGCACTGTACGCCGAAGAGTTGCACTTCAGCGATGCGCTGATGCACACAAGAGATCGAGAAAAAGTGGTTACTCATTTTGATGGCATTGGAAAAGCCGGCACTACAGTGGCCGTAGAAATGCACCAGACTTTGATTTCAGACAGAGATGTCTATTTAGTGTGGTCTATGAGGGCCACCTTCAAACCTTTTATTACCACGGTGGAAAGTGACACGTTAGGTATTACCCACCTGCGTTTCAACGAACAGGGCCAGGTAGTGTTGCACCAAGATTTTTGGGATTCAGGGCTCGGTTTTTACTCCCACGTGCCTCTCTTGGGCGGTATAGTCAGAGCCGTTAACAAACGCTTCCAAGCTGAGTAGTAGCCCCATGATGCCGGCAATTCAGGCCTTAGTAGCTATTCAAGGGCTCGCCGTACTCGTTTGGATTTGGTCACTGCGGCGCAACGACATTAGCATTGCTGATCTATTTTGGCCCGTCTACCACATGGTTGCTGCTATCGTTTTATTTGTAGCCAGTGAGCGAGATAGCTTGTTCGCCACCGCAGTGCTTGGACTGATTGTAATCTGGGGACTGCGCTTAGCACTACATATTGGCCAACGGCAATTGGGAAAAAAGGAAGACCATCGCTATACAACTGTACGTAAATCAAAAGACAGTAAGTTTCCCTACACCAGCCTGTACATTATCTTTTTACCCCAAGCGTTAATGGCCTGGGGAATAAGCTTAGTGCTGCTACCCATTTTTAACCTCTCAGGTACAGCCAGCTGGAGCATGTGGTTGTTCTTAGCCATGGCCCTAAGTGGCCTCATTTTTGAGGTAATAGCAGATTTTCAGCTAACTCGCTTCCGCGCAACCATGCCCGCCAGCGCCGTTCTCAATTCAGGGCTATGGCGATTCAGTCGCCACCCAAATTACTTTGGCGAGTGGTTGTTCTGGTTGGGCATTTGCCTTATCTCCATACATCACAGCATCTGGTGGCCCATATTGGCAATGACGCTTCTGACTTTTTTACTGACTCGTATGACTGGTGTGAAGCGTATGGAGTCGGATATAGAGCAGCGGCGACCTGGCTATACCAAATACGTAACTCATACTTCAAGTTTTGTCCCTTGGCGACAACTTCTATTAGCAGGCGTCGTAGCATTCGCCGTCGCACCAGATGTTAGCGCCGACTATGCGAAGGAAAGTGAATCCCAGAAACCTACAAGCGCTAACACTGAAACTTGGCTTTTCCGCGCATTTATCGACAAAAAAGAAGTCGGCTATCATTCTTTCAAAGCCTACTATAATTCCACTGGCATTCGGCTTGAAGGCCAGGCGAAATTCGAATACAAAATCCTTGGCATTACCCTTTTTTCATATAAGCATGAGGTGGTAGAAGAGTACGACAGCGAATATTGCCTGCAAAAAATCACCAGCAACACTCAGATCAAAGACAAGTCTTTTTCGTTAAAAGGAGAATTGACGGCCCAAGGATTTGCAGTCAACGGGCTGACCAATGAAATTCATAACACACAATGCATTGTGCCATTCGCTTACTGGGCACCCACCTTCGTTGCGCAAAGTGAATTATTGAACGGCCAGACCGGGGAACTGGTGTCCGCAACGATTTACCCCGAAAGCCAAACTGACAATACTATTGAGAAAAACTATCGCGTTGAGACAGATGAGATATCTATAGCCGTCCAATACGATCCCACCGGCAAATGGACAGGTTTGGTGTCAGATTTGCCGGCAAAGAGAAAACTCATCTACAAGTTAAAAACTTATAAAACTGAGAGTCAGGATTTCCTGGCAGCCTTAGAATAGACCATCATCTATCGTGCCAGCCTTTAGTAATGCAATGCTCTACCTTACAAACTCTTCGTCTAATTTCAGAACGCCCTGAGCATGCAAATCGTCTACCTCATCTGCAGTCTTTTTTAACCAACCGACCAAAACATCAACGTTGTGTTCACCTCTATGTGGTGCAGGACCTCGAACACCACTTTTAGCCGCAGAAAATCGGTAAGGCGACTGCGTTATTGGGCGAGTACCGCCAGCCCGATCATCTATTTGCACGATGGCTCCACGCGCGGCGACGGTAGGCTGGCGTTGCAAATCAGCTGGATCTCGCACCTGGCCCCAAGCTAGATTCATTTTGCCCATAGACGCTTCCACATCCGCCCACGTCGGTAAACCTGCTAAATATTCGCCAACAATTCCTCGACGAATATGGATTTTTTCGGACAACTGCATTTCTTTATGAGTAGGATCGTTAACACCCATCAATTTAGTCAACTGCTGCCATAAGAAACGAAAATCTGCGGACAACAGAATTGGACCTGCTCCGGTTTCCCAAGTGTCGTTGGGTAACGCGGCAGTATCCTCAGCATCTTCAATGGCGTAGTGCACTTGGTCATCTGTGGCCACAGTGGCATCGATCATCGCAATATCAATATGCTGCCCCAGCCCAATGCGTTGGCGCAGAATAACCGCAGCGAGCAATCCCACTAGACCATGCAAAGACGCGTTGGTATCTGCTACAGACAGTGGCAAGTCATTAAATGGCAAGCCACCTCGATCTGCCTGACGATACATAAGCCCGGCTTCAGCGTGAACGATAGGTGCATACGCGGGACGGTGAGATTCAGGGCCACCGTGACCAAAGCCAGAGATAGACAGCATTATGAGTTTAGGGTTAATCGCTTTTAGCGCCTCGTAACCAACCCCCAATCTGGGCATCACATCTGGACGATAGTTTTCAATCAATATGTCTGCTTTTTTAACCAGTTCAAAAACCAATTCTTTTGCGCCCTCGACACGTAGATCGATACAGATATTACGTTTACCTGCGTTCTGCTGATGGTAATAACCTGGCAAGCCGTGTATTACCTTACCCCAGAGGCGTGTGACATCACCATCGGGCGGCTCTACCTTGACTACATCAGCGCCAAGATCACACAGCATCCGACCTGCAAAAGGGCCTGCCAACACTCGGGAAAAGTCTAAAACTTTCAAGCCCTCTAATGGATATTGCTTGTTCGGCATTATATCTCCTCCAAATCTTTATACAGCCATTCGAGCGAGTATAAGCCCCTGCAGTCTGAAAATTGAAAATTTTCGCGGAGAGTCAAACGTTGATGGACCCAAAAGAAAAACCTCCTAGAAGCGACAACGTTTTCGTAACTATTCATCACCACAAAGATCTATGCCCCTTCGTTATGCAAAGGTATCCCACAAACTCTTTAAGTGGTTAAGTGCTCATTAGTCAACACATTAAAAGTGACAACATGCTTTCTATTGAGAAGGCCTATTAACCCCTTATCCTTTACTACCGATTCTATTCAGTGCCTTTAGTGTTGCTGGAGGCGCGCGCAACTTAGAAGCGCAAAGCAACAAGAGCACGCTTTCAGTGAATTTCCGCGGCGTCACCCTGAGCTTGGCGCAATTTTTCAAAATCAAAGTCTGGTTGCTGGGCCGCGCCAATGATCACTGCTTCGCGCCGCGCAATTTTCTCAGCTGCCGCTTTAACATGAATCACGGCACTTCGAGGTATGACCACAGCACCATGCTGGTCTGCATGAATCAAGTCACCATCTACTACCCGCATCCCAGCTACGTCGACTGGACCTGAAAAGTCCACAATATGCACAAAAGCGTGTGAGGGTAAAACGCTGGCAGCAAGCATTTGAAATCCCGGCGCAATATCTGGCAGGTCGCGGACGCCGCCGTCAGTGACTAGACCAACACAACCAAAGCCTTTATGGATATTCGAATTCACTTCTCCCCATAGACAACCGAAACCGCCATCGCCGTCCAAGTCTTGAATCACTATAACGCTAGGCTTTGCACCTTGATCTATGTAGGCATAGTAAGCATCCGATAGTGCTCTGGAATCAGCGCCCTTAAGGTCACTTGGATGAGCTGCTCGAATAGTTGCTGTCCGGGCAATACCTACCATGGGAGGCAGTTCCGGACGAGTACAAACTAAATGCTTAGTGCTATAACCATAACCACGGCGCTTCGGCACTATAAGCTCCAAGGCATTACACACCGTAGGGGTATCCATCGTTTGCAGTTCTGCAATTAATTCTGGCGTCAACTCCCCATCCCACATGTCCTGATCTTTGTCGCTCATATCGCCCTCAGTTAACCAGACATCATTGCTACGACTAGATACTGACCTAAATAGACTAGCGCTACTAGGGCAGTGAACTACAACGTCAGGCAACTTGTGTCCGGATTCTATCGAATCGGCGAGTATCCGGCGTTAAATCTGCAAATATGTTGTAGAGCGCTGGCACCAAAATCAGAGTAATCACTGTTGCAAACAAAATGCCAAAGGCTAGCGAAATAGCCATCGGAATAATCATCTGCGCCTGAGTAGAGGTTTCGCTCAAGATAGGCACCAAGCCAAAAAACGTCGTCAACGAGGTTAATATGATCGCTCTGAATCTTTCCGATCCTGCCTCGACAGATGCCTGAGCATGGGACATCCCCGCGCGAACTTTTTTATTTACAAAGTCCACCATAATTAAGCTGTCATTGACCACCACGCCGCCAAGAGCAATAAAACCAAGCAAAGAAATAATGCTGACGGTTTTGCCGAGGAAAAAATGACCTAAAATAGCGCCGATCAAACCAAAAGGAATGACTGCCATAATAATCAGAGGCTGAAGATAAGATTTCAGCGGGACAGCGAGCAATGCATAAATACCGGTCAAAACAAAGAAAACGGCGATCCAAAGCTCACTAATAGCGGCGCTTTCATCTTTAGAGCTTCCATCAAGCTCTATGGACACGCCCGGGAAGTTACTGGCTAAAATTGGCTCAAAATTTAGTCTTACCTGGCGCAGCACATCATTGGATTCCACCACAGACACGTTTACATTGGCACTGACATTAACCGCGCGCTCTTTATCAATACGTCGAATAACGTCATAGCCTTGGGCTAACTCAAATTCGGCTACAGACGAAAAAGGAACAGCTCGCCCACCGGCAAGATTGATCCACATACCTTCTAAGTCTCCAATAGAGCGCCTATCACTCCTGGGATACCTAACCATGACTTTTATTTCTTGGCTATCTCGCTGAAAACGTTGGGCTTCTGCGCCATAAAATGCTTCACGCACCTGACTGGCTAAATCCATTAATGTAACACCCAAAGTTTCTGCAGAAGGCTTTATCCGCAGGCTCAACTCTTGCGGACCCTCGTTTACCGAGGCTGTGACTTCATAGACGCCGTCAACAGAAGACAAACGTTTTTGCAGTTCAGTAACCGCCGCTTCTAACTGCAAAGTGTTTTTGCCCAGCAACTTAAATGAAACTGGCGCCCCTGCCATTTGCTCTCTAGAAATAAATTTCATTTCATTGACACCAGAAATTTCACCGACATCTTCACGCCAACGACGTTCTATCTCCTCCGGCAAAACCTGCAGTTTTTCGTTGGGCAAAAGTTCGATTAGAATAAACCCCTGTTTGTCCTGTGCAACAAATGCCAGGATATTCTCCATAAAGCCAGTTTTTGTAGGAGATTCCGCGACAATTTCCTTCTCTATGCGCATTGCGCTTTTATACATTCGGTCCACTATTTGCTTAGCCAAACCTGGCGGAGACCCCGCCTGCACCTCAACCGAGGCCCGCAATACCGGCTGATCTATGTCAGGGAAGAAACCATACTTAATAAAACCGCCCCACATTAATCCCAGCACAATTATTATCATGCCAATAAAAGTGGCAACTGTGGCATATCTATATTCAATCGCTCGCAAGATAAATGGTTGATACGCAGTGTTTATAAACCACTGCAGTTTACTATTAGTCCATTCAGGGATGCCTCGCTTTGTTTTCTTCGGCGGTGGCAACATAGCCAAGTGGGAGGGCAAAATAAGCTTACTTTCAACTAACGAAAACAGCAGGCAAAAAATCACCACCCCAGCGGTAGCCTTGGTCAAACTTGATGGTGGGCCTGTGACCAGCAACATTGGTGCAAAAGCCATGATGGTCGTTAGCACACCAAATGTAGCCGGCACCGCAACGCGTTGGGCGCCGGCTACAATGTTATGTAAATTGTAGCCATCTCGCTCCGTCTGTGTGTGCACGCTCTCGGCAATAATAATTGCGTCGTCTACAACAATACCCAACACTAGTATGAAGGCAAAGAGGCTAATGATATTGATGGTGATGCCCACCCAAGGCATCATTAAGGTGGCACCCAAAAATGCAACAGGCAAACCGATAAGTACCCAGATGGCCATACGCAATCTTAGGAAAAGGCCCAGCACTACAAATACTAAAACTGCCCCTAGCAACATGTTTTTCAGCAACATATCAATTTGGCTTTGCAAATAGAAAGAACTGTCGGCCCAAACATCTAGGCTAATACCTTTGGGCAGAGTCGCCTGCCGAGCGTCAACATAAGCGCGCACAGCATTGCTTATTTCAATTTCGCTTTCTTGATCAGTGGACTTTACTTCAATTGCCAAACTCGGTTTACCGTTAAAAAAAGCATAGAACTCCTCTTCAACGAAACCGTCGGTCACCGACGCGATATCACCCAGGCGTAAAATCGAACCATCGGCATTGGTAAGAATAATGATGTTCTCGAACTCTTGGGAGGTATATGACTGCCCCAACGCACGCAAGCGAATAGAGCCTGCTTCAGACTTTATGGTGCCACCTGGAATATCCGCAGACCAACGCCGTATTGCTTGCGCGACCTCAGATAGCGACAAGTTGTATTCGCGCAACCGATCTTCCGGTATTTCGATAGCCACTTCAAAATCGCGCCCACCCAAAATTGAGGCAAAGGTGACCTCTGGCAAAGCTGTAATTTCATCCTTAATGTCATCTGCAAGATACTTCATTGCGGTTTCGTCTAAATTGCCGGAAACCGCAACTCGCAAAGCCTGCATTCGCCGCTCTACTTTTGAGATAACAGGCCGTTCACTATTTAGGGGGAACGTGGAAATACTGTCTACAGCTAGTTTTATTTCGTCAGTCAATTCAGCAATTTCAAAATCAACTTGTACCTGAACGTCTACGCTCGCCAAGCCCTCTCTTGCGGTACTCCTTATTTCTCGGATACCTTCAATTGAATTTAACGCCTCCTCAATTTTTACAACAATTCCCAGCTCAACTTCCTCTGGGCCGGCACCGGGATAGGCGACATTAATGTTCACCCTGTCGAAAACTATGGACGGCATGCTCTCTTTTTTGAGATCAAAAACGGCCAGTAGGCCAAAAGCAAAAACAAACACCATAAGCAAATTTGATGCCACATGGTTGGAAGCAAACCAGCCAATAACGCCAGGCGGAGGCAATGTGAAATCAACTATTTGAGGATCCTCTTTGTCTTTCTTTTCAGGCATATAACTTAACCACTCACCCTAACTTTTTGACCTGGCAATGGTTTATCTATCGGCGTTACGCAGTAACGCGCCCCCTCCGGTATGCCTGCATCTATATAAAAGAACGACTCATCGGAACGCACTATAGAAACGTCTTTAGGCTGAATCTGCTGCTGGTCGTCTACAAGCCAAAGTGTTTTACCCCGATGCAGAGAATGGCGAGGAATAAGAAATAAATCACCGCCGGACCTGCCAGTAATTTCTGCTGAAACGTATGTGCCAATAAGCAGAGGAATTGCTTCGCTGTTGCTCAATAACTTGTAAGGATCTTGGATTTGCGCAACCAAATAGAGGACTCGGGTAGTGGTATCAAATACACCTTCGGAGCGAGTAATTTGACCCTGCCAAGTAAAGTGGGTACCACCCAATTCGGCGGATACAGCCACAGGTAACGGTTCACCTCGACGAATCTTATTAATATCTAAGAAAGCTAAATCGCGCTGGGTAACAGGCAGCCTGATCTCGGCAACGTCAACCGCCACCGTTGTGGCTAGCGCAGAGCCCATGCTCACGAATTGACCTACATCTGCGCGCTTCTCAAGCACCATTCCCATGTATGGGGCGAGAATAACCGTGCGCTCCAAATCGCCTTTAGCTTTCTCTAATTCCGCTTCAGCGAACTGCAATTCCGCTACCGCCTCTAAAAGTTGAGGTTTACGAAGAGCGAGGGCTGAGGCCGGGCCAGTGCCAGGCTTTAACTTTAATAAACGTTTGTAGTCCTCTTTGGCGTAACCGGCTAGCGCGCTTTCTTTTGCCAGCAGTGTTTCGGCCTTGGCAACACTGGCACGGGATCTTTTGACTGCGGTTTGATAATTTCTTGGATCGATTCGCACAAGCACGTCGCCGAGGTTAAAGAACCCACCGCTGACAAATGCCTCAGATACTTCAATGATCTGGCCCGAAGCCTCTGCCATGAGATTAGTTTGAGTACGGGGACCAACGGTACCCTGAGAACTAATAGAAAATTCGACGGGCTGCCGATAGGCCGTAGCAATATCCACCAGCAAACTTGGCGGTTCTAACGCAACTTTTTCCGGAGCTTCACGAGAATTCATCAAAAGGCCTGACAGGCCAGCAAAGGCCAGAAGAATTACTACGGGCAGTCCTAATTTTATTTTTGACTTCATGACTAATCCGTTTATTTTTATTTACACCCGTTTCGCTGGGCGAAAGAGACATTCATGACGGACCTAAGTACCTCAATTGTCATCATGACGAAGGTTGTCATTATATGGATTTTTAGAATTTTGCGTCGAAATATCATACTTATACGCGTTGAGGCAAAAATCTAGTTGGCAGTCGGTGAAAAAGGTAGATCTTGGAGACCAATAGACGCTTTGTAACGAAATAACGCAAACGGCCTTTTAAAAATCCCGTAAAACAGCCGTTCGGTCCCAGTTGCCTAGATCGACATATGTCTTTAAATTAGTTCACGAGAGAGTGATATTTAAGATTAAAAGGGAGAGTTAGGTGTCGGAGAGAACAAGAGTAGAGGTACTAAAAGAACTAACTGCGGCGGAGCAGCCATATGAATTGGTACCGGGCAGCGTCTTTGATAGAGAATGTTTACGATTCAAGAACGCTCCCCCTACGCTGCGCGACCTTTTTTCCGAAAGCCGCAGCGATTTAGAGTTCATCATTTATGAGGACCAACGCCTAACTTTCGATCAGGCCTACATTGAAGCTTCGAAAATTGCCATGATCCTAGTTGATGACTACGGAATCGCACCCGGTGACAGGGTGGCGATCTCCATGCGTAATTTCCCAGAATGGATTCTGGCTTTCATGGCAACTACCTCCATCGGCGGTATCGCTGTGGCCATGAACGCTTTATGGCTGCCAGAAGAAATGGCCTATGGCCTTACTGACAGCGGAGCAAAAGTGCTGTTCGCAGACGAAGAGCGCCTAGCTCGCTTTGCACAGATAACTGCACCACCGGCAGTGGACCTCATTGCTGTTCGAGCATCTGCATCTGCAAATGCACCAGAACTTGGCGCGCTGATCGAAAAACTTGAGCAGAGTGGCCAAACAATTGAAATGCCCAGCCAGTGCGCGCAACCTGAGGACGACGCTACCCTACTCTATACTTCAGGCTCGACAGGCCACCCCAAAGGCGTAGCCTCTTGTCATGTAAATATAATCAGCGCATTGATGAGCTGGGAGCTGGATATGCACAGCGCCGTGGCATTAATGGATACGCCACCAGAGGCTCCCGCACACCCACCCGCGTCTCTCATGGCAGTGCCTCTATTTCATGCTACTGGTTCCCACGCAGTATACCTGGCCAGCTATCGCCACCAACGAAAATTGGTCTGCATGTATAAGTGGGACCCCGTCACAGCAGCACAAATGATTGAAGAAGAAAAAATCTCAACCTTCATTGCACCAGCAGCTATGACCGGAGACCTTGTGCTAGAAGCCCAGCGCTCCCAACGCGATTTAAGCTCTCTTTCATCAGTGGGCGGCGGCGGTGCACCTCGGGCGCCCGAGCAAGTACGCAACATTGAAAAATCATTCGCTAAAGCATTACCGGGTACCGGTTGGGGCATGACCGAGACCAACGCCATTGGCACTGGTATTGGCGGTCTTGATTACCTCGAGCGACCAGAGAGTTCTGGCCGTTGCAGTGGTGTCATGGAATTAAAGGTCATTGATGAAGCGGGCGATGAGCTGCCTACTTTGAGCCGAGGCGAATTACTTATACGTGGCACCGCCGTATTTCGGGGCTACTGGAATCGCCCTGACGCAAACGCAGAAACCTTTCTACCCGGCGGCTGGATGCGTACAGGGGACGTAGCCTATTTGGACGAGGAAGGTTATCTATTCATAGTGGATCGAATCAAAGATTTAGTCATTAGAGGCGGCGAAAACATCGGCTGTGGCGAAGTAGAGGCGGCGCTATTAGAGCACCCACTCATTCACGAGGCATCCGTTTATGCGGTACCCGATGAAAGGCTAGGTGAGGAAGTAGGCACCACTATTTATACAGATTTGCCTATTGATGGGGACGAACTAAACGCATTTTTACTTACGCGTCTCTCCCGCTTTAAAGTACCCACACACACTTGGCAGCAACACGAACCACTGCCCCGAACGGCCTCAGGCAAAATACTTAAGCGCGAACTGCGCGAAGAAGCCTGTATTAGGTTAACTACTTAAGCGGGAAACCACATGCAGCTCATTGCAAAGTTGACTCGCATATATCTGACACTGGCAATTCTGTTGTCGATTAATCTATTTGGTTGTACAGACAAGGGTACTGAGATGAGCGCTGACGTTAACAAAGAGCGGATCAATCGAGTCGCAACGGAGCGCGGGATACTAGAGGGCGCATGGTCAGAGGTAGATTCGAGTATTGGCGTATTTCGAGGCATCCCCTATGCCCAACCGCCAATTGGTGAGTTGCGTTGGCGTGCTCCGCAAGGCCTAGCATCTTGGACCGGGGTGCGCTCTGCAAAGAAGTTTGGTGCCGCGTGCTGGCAATCTTACAGCGACGATGCTTTTGTCTGGAGTCGCGGTAAATTCTCGCGCAGTGAAGACTGCTTACACCTTAATATTTGGCAACCGGAAAAAACCATTACCCCTGCACCGGTGATGGTTTGGTTTCATGGTGGCGCGCACACCGGCGGTTTTGCACAGGTAGAATTATTTGACGGTACTGAACTGGCGCGCCAAAGTGTTGTGGTTGTTACAGTGAATTATCGCCTTGGCCCATGGGGATTTTTGGCTCACCCCGCCCTTGCTGAAGAATCCGAGCACAACAGCGCTGGGAACTATGGGTTAATGGACAAAATTGCCGCTCTGAAATGGGTACAAAAAAATATCCAAGGCTTTGGCGGTGATTCAGAGAATGTCACCATATTTGGTCAATCCGCAGGGTCTAGTAGTATCTGCGCGTTAATGACCTCGCCACTTGCAAGCGGCCTGTTCCATAAAGCTATAGGGCAATCTGCGGCTTGTCTGGCAAAAGAAAAAGTTGATGCCAATGGCCAAGAACGTGGCTCACACCTTGCTCAATTGGCCTTGGGCAGGCTACGTAAATCAGGCACTGTAGACTCTGAGAGTAAGGTATCTGCAAAAGAACTACGCACCATAGACAACGAAACGTTGCTGTCCGCCATGCAAACGAGTGATTGGAGCGTGGCTAGTCGTATAGTGGTAGACGGTTGGGTATTGCCAAAAGCCCCGTTGGACGTTTTTAATGCCAACCAACAAACTAAAGTGCCCTTATTAGTGGGGTCTTTAGCGAACGAAGGCCATGAACTGCTGCCGCTAAACAACGCCTTAACAGAATCTGAATTAGACCAATATCTGAAAAAAACATTTGCCGATTCTGCGCCCAAACTAAAAGCCCTCTACGCCGAAGACTTAGCTATCTCTCCCGGCATGGCGCTGCGGGAAATCCTAACAGACACATTTATGGCCATGTCCATGCGCGGTTGGGCTCAGTACAACCACAGGGCTGGCCAGCCTAGCTACCTTTACTACATGGAATATGTGCCGCCGGCCCACCAAATTTACTTATTTAATGATCCAGACCTCAACCTACCAGGCGGACCTCGCAGCAGCGGCGCCTACCACTCCGGCGATTTAGCTTATGTCTTTAACAACATTGGTAAATCTGGTGACTTTTGGTCGGAGAAAGACTTTGCCATGGCCCGAACAATCAGCGGCTATTGGACAAATTTTGCTAAAACCGGCAATCCAAATGGCGCTGACTTACCCAACTGGGCAAGCTACGAACCACAAAGTCACAACACACTGTTACTCTCAAATGAGATCAAAACAATTGCTGGCGCCAAGCGCGAAAAGCTAGATTTGTTGGCCCAGCGTTACCAAACAAAAAAATAATGCTGTTTGTATAAGCCAATGGTTACAAAATAACTGAGAGCGTTTAGCATATGCCGATGACCTATGACCTAGCTCGCAAAAATTATAAACATAAGCACGCACTGGACTACCTAATACAATGAGCGAAAAGAAAAAGACTATCGTCAGCAAAGAGGAAGACGTTAACTTTGAAGCAGCGATGTTAGAGCTGGAGCAGCTAGTCAGACAGATGGAAAACGGCGACCTCAGCCTAGATGAATCTCTTAAAGCTTTTGAGCGAGGCGTGCTATTGACTCGTCAATGCCAAAAATCTTTAGCCGAAGCTGAGCTGAAAGTTAAAATGCTTTCCGCAGAGGGCGTAATTGAAGATCTGGATGTAAGCGATTTAGATGCTTAGTGACCTTGCCTATCTACAGCTACAATTAGAAGCGTCACTTCAGCAGCACCTTCCCACTAGCTCGCAAATAGCCCAACCCATGCTGGACGCTATGAGCTATGCCGTAATGGGTGGCGGCAAAAGACTCAGACCCATGCTGGTTTGCGCAAGCTGCGAAGCCTTTGGGGGAGACTATAAAGCGGCTTTGCCCGCTAGTTGCGCTTTCGAATTCATCCATGCCTACTCTTTAATCCATGACGATTTACCAGCAATGGACGATGACGAACTCAGACACGGCAGACCGAGTACTCACGTAGCTTTTGGCGAAGCGAACGCCATTTTGGCTGGCGACAGTCTCCATTCACTGGCATTCCAATCGATCAGCGAAGCGGCAAATATTTCCCCAACAAGTAAACTCGCAATCATTAGCCTGCTCTCTAAAGCTGCAGGCTGGCCCGGCATGTCTGGCGGCCAATGCTTAGACATTGAAGCTGAAGGTAAGGTCTTGTCGCTTGAAGAACTAGAAATATTGCACGCTGCGAAAACTGGCGCCTTAATCAGGTCATCTCTTGAAGTGGGTGCCCTGTGCGCCGAAGCGGATAGCAACTCTGCCGCCTTCAAAGCAATCGGCGAATTTGGCGCAAAGATAGGCTTAGCTTTTCAGGTAGTAGACGACATATTAGATGTCACCCAGACAAGCGAGATACTGGGAAAGCCCGCTGGTTCAGACGAGGCCTTAAGTAAAAATACCTTTCCGCGACTAATGGGCTTAAAAGAGTCCAAAAAGAAGGCGGAGGATTTGCTGCAAGAAGCACTGGCCTTACTTGAGCAGCACAAGTTAAAAACGCCGTTACTTTACACGTTGGCTAATAGGGCGATAAATAGAACTTTTTAACGTTTTGCAGTTTTGCAGTTTTGCAGTTTTGCA
>CAJWNY010000031.1 GCA_913043815.1 uncultured Gammaproteobacteria bacterium | reverse complement strand
CCCTAAGCCCTAAGCCCTAAGCGCATAAGCAAATTTGGTATCGGTGGCTCGTCTACGGTTAGAGGCTTTGAGGAGTAAGTGCAGTAAGGTGATAAGGGCTTGGTAGTGAAAAATGAGCTTTATTATTTGCTAACTGATAAAGATGATATTTTTGTTTTTTTGATTGGGGGAAACTTTACGAGTTAAACGATTAGGCGAAGAGCCAGAAGGTGTAAGTTAGCTATCAGTAGGGGCCCCGCTTCGGCTATCAACTGTACAGAATTTGCGTTTTGCACTCACCTATGGAGCGCAATTGAAGGAGGTCTAGCTAGGGCGAGCGCCAGAGGGTCCACGCCATCATTTTGTTGACCATTTAGCCGGAGTCTTTATGTCTGAGAGCAAGCGTTATTTAACCAGTAACTTACCTTTCGTAACTGCAATATCACCTTCGACTACTATTCCAACTAACACTGGTTCTTCGCCTTGCTCTTTTAAAGTCCGCAAGGTTTGTTCAACGTCATCTTGAGCAACCAACAGCAACATGCCTAAGCCACAATTAAATGTGCTCATCATTTCATCGCTACTGATGTTGCCCGCTTTTTGTAGCCACGAAAAAACTTCCGGTTGTTGCCAACTGTCTAAGTCTAAAAGGGCTCCATGATCTGGGCTGCTAAATACTCTAGGAATGTTTTCGAAAAAACCTCCGCCGGTGATGTGTACCATACCGTGCACTTCTACATGCTCTAGTAAGTGCCTTACTGACTTTACGTAAATCCGTGTGGGTGCTAATAAATCGTCTAAAAGATCGTCATTGGGCACTTTGCCCTGACGCTCTATAACTTTTCTTATTAGTGAGTAGCCGTTGCTATGGGGGCCACTGCTGGGCAACCCAATAATATGGTCGCCAGTACTTATTTTGCTGCCATCGATGATTTTTGCTTTCTCAACAACGCCCACGCAAAACCCAGCTATATCGTACTCGCCTTCGCTATAGAATCCTGGCATCTCTGCGGTTTCACCACCTGCGAGTGCGCAACCGGCTAATTCACAGCCCGCGGCGATACCTTTAATAACGCGTTCAGCTACGTCTACGTCGAGCTTTCCTGTGGCGTAATAGTCGAGGAATAAGAATGCTTCGGCCCCTGTTACCAAAACGTCATTAACACACATAGCAACCAAGTCTTGCCCAACACCATCATGGCGGGCGTAATCTATGGCTAATTTGAGCTTGGTGCCCACACCATCTGTGCCGGTCACAATTACAGGCTGTGAATATCCTGCGGGTATTTCTGCCATAGCAGCAAACCCACCAAGACCGCCCAATAGTTCAGGCCGGCGTGTTGCTTTGGCCGCTGGACCAATACGCCTTATTAATTCTGCGCCGGCTTCAATGTCTACTCCAGCCTCTTTATAGGTGAGTCCGTTGGATTGATTATCTGTTGAATGGTTTGATGTCGGGGGTTGCGGCACCTACGTTCCTTTAATCCTCTGCTCAAGGGGTGAAGTGTACAGGATTATCGCTAGTTTAATAAATTCTGCGGTGGAATGAGGAGGTAATTTTCCGTCTATTTCGGCGGTTGCGCTAAGATGAAGCTTAAGCTCAGCTCCAGCCAGGAGCACAAATCTTCATCGTCCTCGATGCCCTGCCAGGTGATATACAAAAAACCCTTCATGGGGCGGCCGGTGAAATCCATTTCACCAGCGTGAGGCTGGGTTAGCGCATTTTCGTATTTACCTGCACCGACTCGCAACATTAGACCTTCGTCGCCAACGCCACAGGTCATATGCCCGTTGACCATGAATATCAGGCTGCCAAACATTTTGCGCTCACTAATGTCTGCGAAATCTGCCAAGTTAAAAAGGCTTTCGCGTACCCGCTGCGCGAGACCTTCGTCGATAGCTGCCATTATTATTCCCCTTAATCTCAACACAGATGATAAGTTAGATTACACACGAAGACAGAGTCCGGGTCGCGGCCCGGTTCATAAGCTAGATAAGCTGTAGAAACATTCTACGAACAGTGGAATTTCGTTACACTAGGCACTTCTATAGTCAGCCCAAATTGCAGCATGACACTGATAAAAGCTTTACATCGCTTATTGCTTCCACTTTGCAAAAACATCGCCAAACTGTGCTTTTGTCTGCTGCTTTCTATAACGAGCAACGCCAGTTGTGCAGCCGAAAGCCAAGATGATCGATTGTATAGAGTCGATCAGCAGGTTGCCGATCAAAGGGAAGATACCAGGCGCGTTGCAGCAAAAGAGGCATTACTAACCGTAGTCTCCCGTTTGACGGGCCTAGCGTCCATACCCAGATCGGACATCGTTAACTCAGCCCTGAATTCTCCCGATCGGTACTACAGTAAATTTGACTATGTGCGCAGCCAAAGTCGCGATCGCTCCTCTCAGGTGCTGAGTATTAGGTTCACTTTTCAGGCGAAATCGGTTTTGGCGTTGATCAGACAGGCTGGTTTGCCCATTTGGTGGACTAAACGGCCGCAAACGGTGGTGTGGGTGGTAGTGGATGAACCGGGACAAAGACGTATCCTAGGTGCTGACGATCGTAGCTTGTTGGTGCAAGGGTTGCTTACTCAAGCCGTCTTGAGAGGTCTGCCGGTTGCTCTGCCATTAATGGACTTAGATGACAGTATTTTAGTCTCAGTGAGCGATGTTTGGGGTAAATTTACGGATGCATTGAATGTTGCTTCCGAAAGGTATGGGGCAGCGCAGTATTTAATCGGCAGATTCAGCGTTCAAGAAATTTTAGGTGAGCGTTTGTATAGTGGAGAGTGGCAGTTGATGCAGGTGCGACGCGGAGAGAATTCCTCCAATGTACCCAATTCAAATACCCCAAGCGCTTTTGTGGCAGCTGGCGTAAGAGGCTTGCAAGCGCAAAAAATTGAAGGGGTAGCTCGCTCTGGTGTAGATATGGCCGCCACCAGTTTGGCTGAAGAATACGCCATATTCGGTCGCAACCCGCGAAACCACGAGATAAGTGTTAGCGGCTTAGACTCTTTGCAAAGTTACTCAAAGTTGGTGGCCTATTTGCAAGAATTTGAATTTGTTGAACGAGTGGACGTATTGGCCCTGCAAGGCAACGTTATTTCGCTGCAAATATTTTCCTCAGCCACCTTAGATCGTTTGTTGTCGTTGCTCGCCATGGAAGGCAGGCTGACAAATGCGACTGCCGCGGAAGCACAGCCGCTATTGGTCTGGCAGGGATAACAAGGTATGCGGCATTTGCCAAATATCGTCACAGTGATTCGTATAATGTTGGTTTTCCCCACCACCTGGTTTTTGTGGCAGGGACAAACGCTTCAGGCTTTCACCCTTATGTTAATTGCCAGTTTTTCTGACGCTCTAGATGGCGCACTTGCGCGCAGGTTTCATTGGAAAACCGATTTAGGCAGGCTACTAGATCCTTTGGCGGACAAATTTTTGGTCGCCGCAGTTTTCATTGTCTTCACAATACAAAACTTAATTCCTTTATGGCTAGTAGTGCTGACTCTGGGTAGAGACCTAATTTTATTGGCTGGCGGCACACTTTATCGAGTCATTATTGGTTATATTAAGGTTCAGCCCAGTTTGATCAGCAAAGCCAATACCGCCATGCAGATGCTCGTATTGTCTATGCTTATGGCCAGTCAATTGCCCATAGGGGTGGCGGCTAATTATGCGCATGCTGCGGTTGATGACTTCGGCATCTATCTGCTTGCCTTGCTCAGTGCAGTCTCCGGGATACATTATATTGTGCTTTGGGCGAATAGATCGTCTAAGGCGCTGAAGTTAAAAAAATTACGCGAGGAGCGAATAGTGCAGGATGAAGTAAAATCCAACGAAGGCGGTTACTGATTTGTTAGATCAGGATGTACTTTCTATAGATACTCCCTACCAACCTAGATTGGATAATTTTGTTGTGGGTAACAATGGTGAACTGCTGAAGAACCTGCACAGTGAAGTTGATGGTTTCTGCGGTATGTGGATTTATGGTGAGGAATCTAGTGGGCGCAGCCACCTTCTGCAGGGACGGTACAGCGAAGGACTGGAGCAGGGCGAAAACTGTTTTTTTATTGGATGCGCAGACCTCGCTAACGCAAGTGAGCCAATTGTGCTGCAAGCGTTCCGTCCTGCTCTTGAATCCTCAGTCGGGCAAGGGAAAAACGTTTTAGTGGTGGTGGACGACGCCCAAGGGATGAAGTCGAATGCATCAGCAGAGGAACAACTTATGGCGCTCTACAATCATTTGCAAGCCATTAAAGGCACGCTGCTCATCACCCATAACCAATCTGCGTTGTTAGAGAATTTTGATTTAGCTGACCTCAATTCACGTATGCGGTCGCTGAGTCATTATCAAATTATGCCGTTAGACGACAAAGGTAAAGCTCGAGTTTTACGCCTGCGGGCTGAAGAGCGCGGTTACCACCTGTCAGAAAGTGTATTGGAATATTGGCTGCGACGTGGGCCACGACAGTTACAGGTTTTGTTGGAAGATCTAGAGAAGTTAGATCACGCCACGCTGCAACATAAGCGTATGTTGACCGTTCCCTTACTCAAAGAAGTTTTGGCTTACTAGTTTCTCCAGTGCCCCCCGGATTTGACTCGTTCAAGCATTGTGTTGCTCAGGCAGTAGGTTACGAAAAAGCGTTTTGACATCGCATTGGCTTAATGACGCCGCCGTTTGGTCTTAACTAAAAACGCAGTCCTGAGTGATGATAGGTTTTACCGATCATATTAAGGGGCGGAAGGACGGAACAATTGATAGATAGAAATTTGCTTAAAAATTTACGCAATAGGCGCTATCGGTCCCAAGAATACCCTCCGTCAGTTTCAGTGCTTAGCGTGCGCCCCTTTCAAAGAATAGAAAAACATGGCTACTGTTCTGTGGAGTCGAAAAAGGCTTTAGCCTCTGTTTTCTAAAGCGACATTGAGTCGCTAGGACTGAACATTGCTGCATCACGTGCTTTCTTCTTAAGTTATAGTCACTCAAATCTAGGGTTTGCCGCCGCAGTTTTAGGACTTGCGAATGCTTATATAGGAATCACGGTAGCGATCTTCTCAGACCAAACGAGCTTGGTGGGAGCAGATATCTATTACGTAGTCATCAGTACTTTTACCGGTATATGCTGCGTCTTAATCGGGGCTTTTTCAGATAGGTTTGAAACGCATAAATTTGGTTCCTAGGATGGCGGGCACAATTAAAGAAGGCTGATGAGTCAAAATACAAAAATAACAACATCTAAAATCGTAACAACAAAGACAATTGTCATCGTAGGTGGTGGTAGCGCAGGTCATGTTCTGCCAGCGTTGCCTGTTGCGGATGAGTTGATTAAAAGACAGTGGCGAGTGCACTTTGTAGGCACCCATAGCGGTTTAGAAGAAAAATTGTTGGGCGATAGGGACATTAAGTTTCATAGTGTATCCGTTGGTAAACTACGCCGTTATTTCTCTTGGCAGAATTTTTCTGATGTCCTACGCATTTTTATGGGCGTGGTTCAGGCGGTAGTTTTGCTTAGGCGTATTCGACCGGAAGTGATTTTTTCTAAAGGTGGTTTTGTTTCTTTTCCTGTTGTGTTTTCTGGTTGGTTGTTAAGGATTCCTATTGTTGCGCATGAGTCAGATTTAACGCCTGGACTGGCGAATAGATTGGTGATGCCTTTTGTTTCTACCCTCTGCTCTAGTTTTGCTGACACGCGTTTTTCTGGCTTTAAAGGTCGTGTAGTCAATACGGGCACCCCACTACGTGAGGATTTGCTGAAGGGTGATGTTGCAGCAGGTCGGAGTTTTTTAGGTGCTGAAGATGCCCGGCCAATCTTGCTGGTCACAGGCGGGAGTTTAGGTGCTGATGCGCTCAACACCATTGTTAGAAATTCTTTGCCACTGCTTTGTGTGAATTACTTTGTTGTGCATATCTGCGGGCCGGGAAAGGCAGAGAACATTGTGAAATCTGGGTATCTTGAGTTGGAATATGTTGATTCTGGCTGGGGCGATATTTTGGCTGCCGCAGACATTGTCGTATCTCGAGCCGGGGCAAACGCTCTGTTTGAATTATGGGCGCTGAAAAAGCTCACTCTGTTGGTGCCTTTGTCTGGGGCTGCTTCCCGGGGTGATCAACTTGCTAACGCGGCTTACGCCAAGGCCCAAGGTTTGAGCGAGGTGGTGGCGGAAGAAGATCTGGGTACGAAGCAGTTGCTCGCTGCGCTAGAGAGGTTGAGCGAAAATGCACAGCAATATCAGCTGGCCCTTAATGCCATAACTGCGATGAGGGCCAGCGAGATGTTGGTGGCTGAACTAGAGGCTGTGGCCAAGTAGCTCTGGGTTACTCGAGTGAGTTTTCGCGAAGATAGCCTTTTTTTGCGCGAAGAGCCGGATCAGACTACTCAAATTCATGTAATGATGAAGCGTTCTCCTTGACTTGAACCCATGGGTTGCCTACCGTTTCGGCTTCATTTCTGGCGTAAATTCTATGTATAAAATTCGAACTCACGACGCTATTGCGCCGATCGGCCTAGAGCGATTCCCTTTAAATGGTTATGAAGTTAATGCTGAACACGATGCTCCAGAGGCATTACTTATAAGAAGTCACAAACTTGTAGCCGAAGACCTTAATCCGAGCCTTAGAGCTGTCGCGCGTGCCGGCGCGGGTACTAATAATGTGCCGGTGCAGGCGTGTAGCGAAAAAGGCATTGTTGTTTTTAATACGCCGGGGGCTAACGCTAATTCAGTTAAAGAGTTGGTTATTACCGCTTTATTGCTGGCTTCCCGAGATGTATTTGGTGGCATCGCTTACGTCCGCTCTCTGGCTAAAGTTACTGATGAAACTGAATTAAATAAACTCGTAGAAGCTGAGAAGAAAAAATTTAAGGGTCGCGAGCTAGTAGGTAAAACTTTGGGCGTGGTTGGCTTAGGCGCTATTGGTTCCATGGTAGCTCGAGCTGGCATGGACCTAGGTATGAACGTGTTGGGTTACGATCCTGCGCTGTCAGTGGATGCGGCATGGCGCATACCATCTCAGGTAGAACGCATGCAAAATCTTCCAAGTCTTTTTGCTAAAGCAGATTACGTAAGCATTCATGTCCCGTTACTTCCTGCTACAGAGAGTATGATCAATGAGGAAGCATTAAAAGCATTCAAGCCGGGCAGCGTGTTGTTGAACTTTGCGCGTCAGCCTATTGTCGACTCAGCTGCGCTAAAAGCAGCGCTAGCCAGTGGGCATTTAGGTCGGTACGTAGCTGATTTTCCGGTTCCTGGTTTGTTGGACCACGACCGTGTGATGCTCACGCCACACTTAGGTGCGAGTACCGACGAGGCGGAAGAGAACTGCGCCGTAATGGCTGCAGATCAGTTAGTACGGTTTTTAGAAACCGGCAGCATTGTGAACTCCGTGAATTTCCCAGCCGTAACTGCAGATGCTGTGTCCGGCTATCGCCTAGCGGTAAGTAACCACAATGTGCCAGGCATGTTGGGTCAAATGACTGCGGTATTGGCAGAACGCAACATAAATGTGATTGATTTGATCAACAAAAGTCGTGATGAGTTGGCATTCAACTTAATTGATTTGTCGGAATCGCCAGATGAAGGACTACTAGAAGCAATTCGCGCAATTGAAAGCGTGATTAACGTTCGTGTGATTCAAGAGCGTTAATGTTGCTCCGATTTTTGAGCCTTTCAAGGGTCAAACGATTAAAGGCGCATCCAGTCGGAGTGCGCTTTTTTTGCCTGCTGTTTGGGTAAATGCCTACCTTGGGCTGTGGTGAATACTCAACTATTCCGGCTTAGGACCTACATGTTTCACGCCACGCCTAGCTTGTCGGGCAATAAAACGTTGAGGGCTGAGATTGACTTCTACTCGCTCAGATACCGGTGTTATCCAGCCCAATAGTTGACTGCTAATCATGACTGCCGCCATAGGCGCGGAACTGGTACCCATTGATCCATGAGCCGTGGAAATCCAACCCATAGCACTGAGTTTGCCAACCACAGGTTCACGGTCGCTAGAGACACAGCGCGCTGCGCGCTTGTGCCGCAATGAGGTCATTTTGTCGTCGCCGAGAAAGCGCCGATTCTTATTGATGTTGCTGGTGCTCGCTTCCGCAGATGTCCAGGGTTCGTATTCGTAGCTGCTGCCCACGGTCCACTCTTTGTCGCCGGGGATGACATATCCGTTGCCTACTATTGGCATAGTTATTTGCGCTTCAGTGACAGGCTTTATCCAATCTAATTGGCCGTACATTTCGCCAATTTCTAGGCTTTGGGTATTGGCGAAACTTTTGCTGGCGCCAGCGCAGGCCACAATAAAGGGGTGCTGTTCAGTCTCAATTCCTGCAGTTTTAACGAATTCAATCAGCGGGTGTTCGATAAGGCCGTGGCAAAGCTGGGGCAGGTCGATGATCGCGGCGCTAGGAAAAACTAATGCTCCAAGACCTACTAACTGAAAATCTTCGGTTAAGGTTTGCTCATCTAAATAGGTCAGCCAATTCTGAGTCGCGTTAGCGTCAGGTGCGTATACCTTGGCTATTCTGCGGATTTTGCTCAACTCGTTGTCGTTCATTGCTAGTTGTATGGCACCCGTAGCGGAGAAGCCGGGAAAATTAGGGTGGTAGCTACGGGCGTAGTGAAAAGCACGAGCTCGAAATTCTGCGCCGGGGCTGGTATCGCCCAACAACCTGCAATGTAGTGCGCTAACATCCATTTTTGAGCCGCCGCTGGCGACACCATTAGGGTCGAAAATTTGTATCTGTACGCCTTGGTCGGCCAAGTGTCTTGCAACGGTACATCCAGCGATGCCCGCGCCAAAGACACTTACCCGTCGGGGTGTGCTTTGCCTTTGTTTCGCACCGCGACTAACTAGTATGCCGGCTAAACTTGAGCGTTTAATTGGCTGCTGATCAACTTTGCGCATAACAAACCCTAGCGCCTCTAGGCGTCGCCGTACTGCTCCTGCAGAGGTGAATGAGCATACGCTTGTGCCTTGAGTTGAGTTGTCTGCGATAGCGGACAATACGTCTAAGTCCCACATGCTGGGGTTTTTGGGTGGTGAAAAACCATCCAAGAACCATGCATCCACGGGCTGTCGTTGTCGTTTTGCTAAATCCTGAAGGCCCTCTAAAGCGTTGCCGTGAAAAACGCTGAGCTGCACGCGTCCATTGGCAAAACTGCGACGGTGCCAGCCCGTTAGCAGTGGTGGCGGGTTGTCTGCAAGTGTTCTGTATATTTCCAAGTTAGGGCGGCTTAGGGCTAGCTTTTGCCAAGCCTCGTAGGCCAGTGGATGCGCTTCAAAGCTTATGAAATGCAGGTGTTTTTTGGTTCGTTGCAAAACTTCGGTGGCGGTTATGGCGAAATTTAGGCCACTACCAAAGCCCAGTTCGCCCACGTTAATGCACACGCCTAGATCCATACGCTCAAGCATAGCGCTGGGTTTAAGGTAGATTCTGTAGACTTCATCGATACCGTCAGCGGTAAAGTAAATGTCTTTATATTGCTTCGAGAATGGTTGTTTGTTGATCCATTCAAGCGCTGCCGGAGCAATATATTCTTGATGGTAGGTTGGGTTTTGCGACATAAAAGTTATTGGTCTAACCCAGTAGCTACAGACCGGTTAGTGTCTACGATCCAGCCGCTCCAAGAATCTGCATACAATGCAGCTTCGCCAAATCCTGCGATACGCATGGCCAAGATGTTGTGAATGGCGGTGACACCGGAGCCGCAGTAAACCGTGACAGCTATATCCTGTTGTGCAGCGCTTAAGCCCAGATCAGTAAAGCGTTGAGCAAGTTTGTCTGATGTTTTGAAAAAACCTTTGTCGTCCAGATTGTCGCTAAAGGGCAGGCAGACGGCGCCGGGAATGTGCCCAGCGACTGGGTCGACGAGTTCTTCCTTGCCTACAAACCGGGCCTGTGCCCGTGCATCTATCAGAAATTCATTTTCTAGACCGGTGGCATCCATGAGGGTTGTGCTCAGAGTCAGCACATCTTCAGTCGAGGATAATTTTGTCAGTGGTGTAGTGGCTTGGAATGTGCTCGGTGCGTAGAATTGTACGCTGGTGCCTGGCTTGGTTAGCGGCCCTGGCCAATTATTTAAGCCGCCATCCAGGACTGCAACATTCGCATGTCCCAGCCAGCGCATCATCCACCAGGCACGGCCCGCAAAACTGCCGCCAGCATCGTCATAAATAATAATCTGGTCTTGGTTTTCAATGCCCCAGGCCTGTACTTGTGCAAGCCACGCTTGAGGTGGGGGCAGTGGATGTCTGCCATGTTGGTTGGGTTTGGTGGCAAGGTGACGGTCCATGTCGGCATGCACCGCGCCTAGGATGTGGCCCTTGTCAAAAGCTACTTGGCCCCAGTTGGGTTCTCCAATCCGGCCCCTGCAATCCAAAACACGTAGACCTTGAGTTGCGTGATTGGCGAGTTGAGCAGCTGTAATAAGCGTAGTGAAACTCATTGGTAAACACCCATAGTTTGTTCAACTCTCAAGCCCAAGGCTACATTCGTTCTACAACACCAATGCCCAGTAAGTTTAAGCCTTTGGCTAAAACCCCCGCGCTTTGTTCGGCTAACTTTAGGCGGCGAACTTTGTCTTGATGTGTGCTGGTGAGTATCGGGCACTGCTCATAGAATTGAGTGAATCTTCCGGCAAGGTCATATAAGTAGCTGCACAAATAGTGGGGGTAACCCTCTTTAGCCACTAGGTCGAGAGTGTCATCGAAGCCGGCAATGGCTGCAGCTAGGCGGCGTTCTGGTTCATCTACTGTTGTTATATGCTTTGGTAGTGAATCTCGTGCCACATCACTTTTACTGAAAATACTCTGAATGCGGCTGTAGGCATATTGCAGATACGGAGAGGTATTGCCCTCAAAGCTAAGCATTTGATCCCAATCGAAAACGTAGTCGCTGGTACGATTCTTCGATAGGTCTGCATACTTTACCGCGCCAATGCCAATGACCTCAGCAAGATGGGCCATATCCTCGGGCGCGCCGCCACGCTTCTCGGTGAGTACTTTTTGTGACCGTTCAATGGCCTCATCTAGCAAATCTGCTAATTTGATTAAGGCGCCTTGGCGTGTTTTAAAGGGCTTGTTGTCCTTGCCCAGCATGGTGCCAAACTGCATGTGCGACAGCTCAACATGCTCTGAGGCTAACCCAGCAGTTCGGCCGGCGGCGAATATTTGCTTGAAGTGCAAAGATTGACGCGCGTCAACAAAGTACAGCACTCGGTCTGCACCTAAGGTCTGGGTTCTATGTTTCAATGCGGCCATATCTGTGGTTGCGTAAAGGTAGCCGCCGTCTGACTTACGTACAATCAAGGGCAAGATGTCGCCGTCTTTGTTTTTGAATTCATCTAAAAAAATGCATTGAGCACCATCTGATTCGGTCAATAAATTAGCTTTTTTCAGCTGTTCAATCATGGGTGCTAGTTCGTCGTTGTAAGAACTCTCCCCTTTTATGTCATCGCGCGTTAGTGCCACGCCCATGCGCAGATACAGTTGTTGGCAGTGAGAAATGGACATATCGATAAAGCGGCGCCAATGGGACAGTACCTGTTCATCACCGGCTTGCAGTGCAACAACGGTTTGTCTGCTTCGGGCCTTGAAATCTTCGTCTTCGTCGAAGCGCTGCTTTGCCGCCCGGTAAAAATTTTCAATATCAGACAACTCGTTCGAGTTTTCTCCAGTTTCGTCAAGGTAAGTCAGCAGCATGCCAAATTGGGTGCCCCAATCGCCGACATGATTTTGGCGAACTACTTTATGTCCTTGGGCCTCTAACACTCTGGCAATACAGTCGCCGATGATGGTGCTGCGGATATGCCCAATGTGCATCTCCTTGGCGAGGTTTGGGCCAGAATAGTCCACGACGGCTGTAAGCGGGTTATCTGTTTTAGAAGGCTGGATATTACACGCTGTGGCTAAAAATTCTTCGGCCAAGGTAATGTTAATAAAGCCGGGGCCGGCAATACTGACATCTTTGGCGATGCCAGATAGGTCTAACAGGGCTATGACCTGAGCGGCCACTTCTTTTGGATTTTGTCCGCTTCGCTTAGCCGCCGCCATAACTCCATTGGCTTGGTAGTCACCAAATTCTGGTCGGCTAGCGGCTTGCAACATAGCTTGGCCTTGAAGGCCGAGCGCCTCGAAGGCACTCTCAATTCGTTGAGACAGGAGCGCCTTAATTTTCATTATTGGGTAGTAAAATCAATTAGTTGATGGGCGTAACCCGATCTGCTTGAACACCTTTGTCGTGGTTTACGACAACAAAAGTAACTTCTTGCCCGTCACGTAGGTTTGGCCTTTGGCCTTCTTCTGTTGTCACAATGCAGCGCTGGTGGACGAAAATTTCTTCGCCAGATTCTCTAACTATGAAGCCGTAGCCTTTGGTTCTATTGAACCATTTAACCGTACCGTTTTCTGTAGGCAAGTTGCTTGTGTCAGGCTTTGGCTGCGTGTGTTCGCTAGTCTGTTCTCTCTCAGAATTATCATGTTTATTGCGATTTTCGGCTTTGGGTTCTCTTTTGCCTCTGCGTTCATTATTTCTCGGGTTGCGTTCTTTGCGCTCACTGCCGTTTTTGCCGTGGGAATCTTTGTTGCGGCCATTAGTTTCTCTGCGAGGTTTACGATTGCTCTGATTGCCGCCGCCGTTTTCGCTTAGCTTTGCATTGAACAAGCCGTTTATGAGTAGTGCTACAATCATAAGTGCAGCAAGGGCCAAAGAGTTGTCTGGCCAAATGCGGGTAAACAATTCGGTGACAAGGTAAGCCAGCAGAAGGGCGCTGGCCAGGGCGATGATAAAAGTTCGCATAGTTATCTTAGGTCTATAAATGGTGGCAGGGAGTGTACAGGAATTGCACCGTTTAGTGAGGGAAATTAGAGCCTTCGGGTTTCTAGAATGATAATGGGCGTTTCCGGTACGGCAACCATTCCCTCACTTATGCCAGTGTCCACCAACTCAATGGTCTCTATCACATCTCGGCCACTAATTACCCGGCCAAAAACGGTATAACCGGGTCCATCTGACGTTGCATCAAGGTGAGTATTGTTGCCTACATTTATAAAAAACTGGGTATCTCCAGAATCTGGATGGTTTAGGCGGGCCATGGCGACGGAGTATTTGCGGTTTTTCAATCCATTCAATGATTCATTTGCAACGCTTCGATTTGTCGGGCGGTAGGTGAGATTTTCAGTATATCCACCCGCTTGGATCATGAAATTAGGGATTACTCGGTGGAAAACTAAACCCACATAAAAATTTTCGTCGATTAGCGTTAAAAAATTACTAACGTGCCGAGGTGAGAATTTGGGCAAAAGTTCAATCTCTATCTCGCCAACGCTGGTTACTAGGGCAACTTGGGGGTTATCAGCCACGGCATTTTTAACCTGTAAAAGGCCTGCCATGGGAATTAGGACAAGACCCATTAACGTGATTTTGCTGAAGATGCCTTCCATTTTTAGTTACCTCTTGGTTTTGACAAGTTAGGTTACCTGATCGGGTGGGGTTTTTGCATAACCGTTGGTGCACGGAGGGCGCGCAGCCATTTTTGTTCGAGTGCTTTTCTAGCACCAATTAATTGTCAGTTGTTTAGAGTCGTTACTGGCCCCAAACTTTTACTGGTCAAAACTAATGGATGTTAAGTTAAGATGTCCACGTAGGCGCGAATGGTGGGCGCAAAGCCTGATTCTAAAGATTCGCAGATAATCGCATGGCCAATTGAAACTTCTTGCAGTCCAGGTAGGGTGGCAAACAAAGGTAAATTCGTTTGGTCTAAATCATGCCCGGCGTTAATTCCTAGGCCGATCTCTAATGCGAATTTTGCTGCAGCTGTGTAGGTGGCAAAACTCGCTTGTGTCGCCGGATGCGTCGCGCCATTAGCCCAATAGGTTTCTGCATAGGGGCCCGTGTAAAATTCGATGCGCTCTGCCTCATGTGCTCTGGCAGCAATAATTTGTTCGCGAATCGGGTCCATAAACAAACTTACCCGAGCGCCCACAGAATGGTAAAAGGCTATTTTCTCTTTGAGCAGCGTGGTGCCTTCACTCAAATTCCAGCCGTGGTCAGACGTCAGTTGGTCGTCATTGTCTGGCACTAGGGTGACTTGTTGTGGGCTAGTTGCTTTAATAATTGCGTCAAACCCTGGGTAGCCGTTGTCTCGGGGAGCGGCGAAAGGATTACCTTCAATATTGAATTCAATAAGCGGATATTCCTCTTTCAGCAGGCGCGCTAGGTCGTAAACATCCTGCGGATGAATGTGTCGTTGATCTGGCCTTGGATGCACGGTAATGCCAAGGGCGCCTTGTTCGATAGCCTGCCGAGCGGCGTTGACTACGCTGGGCCTATCGCCCAATCGAGAGTTCCGCAGCAGGGCGATCTTATTCAGGTTAACGCTGAGTAATGTCATCGTGGCGTTTCCTCGGAGGGGGCGAGTGGCGATGGCTCACCTTTGTTGTTTGCACTATGCATTTTTGGGCTTAAAGTTGAAGCAGATTGCTCTTCTTGCGCAGATAGATTGGCTTCGCTAAGTGCGCCGGAGGCGACCAGATAAACGATCATAACGAGAACATAAAAGAAGTTGATGCCCATTTGGCCAAAGAGCTTGAATGTGACCCAAGCGTCCATCGAAAAGTTATCCATTACCCATAAATTGAGAACTCCGTTAAAGGTGAACGCTATGGCCCACCCATAGGTCAGAACTCTCCATTTTTCATCGGGCAGTTGTAGCGCCTGACCTAGCACTTTCTTCAGCAAGAAAATTTTTGCGAACCAGTGAGCGCCAATAAGCGCCGACGCAATGGCCCAACTGACGATACTAGGTTTCCATTGTATGAATGCTTCGTCTCTAAAGAGCAAAGTCAGGCCACCCAAGACCATGCTCGCCCAAAATGTGATTTTAAGTTCGTTGCCAATGGGTTTGCTCAATATTTTGTAGGCAATCACTTGCAGTGTGACTCCTACCATGAGGACGCCAGTGGCTAAAAAAATGTCCTTGGAAGTGAAATAGACAACGGCGAAAGCGATGATGGCTAAGTAGTCGAGTAACTGCTGCATGAATGTTCTTTTTGCTGCTGATCGATGGAATAGCGATGATAAAGGAATACACTGAGGCTGTAAGTTTTTCATAGGACATTAAGTCGTGGCCCAACATTTGCGTGTACACCCCACAGATCCTCAAGACCGGTTGTTAAAAATTGCTGCTGGGGTCCTGCATAAGGGTGGGTTGGTGATTTATCCGACTGACACAGCCTACGCCATCGCCTGTCGCATGGGCGATAAGGTAGCATTAGAAAAAATCATTGCGCTGCGAAAACTCGATAAAAACCATCAGTTCAGTTTGGCCTGCAGAGACTTGAGCGATCTCGCGACCTACGCCAAGGTAGAGAACGCTGATTATCGGCTGCTCAAACGCAATACTCCGGGGCCATTTACCTTTATTTTACAGGCCAGCCGCGAAGTGCCTAAGCGCTTGGTTCATCCGAAGAAAAAATTGATAGGCCTGCGTGTGCCGAATCATCCTATTGTTCAAGGCTTGTTGGAGGTTTTCGGCGAGCCTATGGTTACAGCCACATTGCGTTTGGATGATGCCGATGAAAATCCGGGTGACATTGAAGAAATAGTCGAAACACTTGGCAATCACAGAGATATAGACGTGATTTTAGATGGCGGCCCCTGCGGTATAAAAACTTCAACAGTTGTGGATATGTCTGGTGGCGATCCGGTTGTTGTGCGACAGGGCCTTGGGGTGCTCTCCTGAACTAGCGCCTTTTACAAAGTGTTGCCTGCAAAGTAAATTGCAACTATCGCTAGCGAAGTTAGGAAATACCTGCCTTTAGATGCCATGTGATCTATACTAGGGTGTCAACAGTGATTTTAAGGTGCTCGCTTGAGCAGTAATGATTCGAATCAGAGAGTTGTCTCTGGAATGCGCCCCACAGGGCGGCTGCATTTGGGCCATCTACATGGCGTGCTAAATAACTGGGTGCGTTTGCAACACGAGTACGAGTGCTTTTTTTTTGTTGCTGATTATCATGCCCTGACGACGAATTACGAACATTCTGAAAGCATTGATCAGTTTACTTTTGATACGGTGGTGGACTGGCTAGCGGCTGGGGTTAATCCTGGAGCAGCAACGATCTTTGTTCAGAGCAAGGTGCCTGAGCACGCCGAACTGCACCTGATGCTTTCTATGATTACGCCATTGTCATGGTTAGAGCGTGTGCCTTCATATAAAGATCAACAACAAAGGCTCAAAGATCGCGATTTAGCTACCTATGGTTTTTTGGGTTATCCATTGTTGCAGGCGGCAGATATTTTGATTTATCGTGCGGGTCGCGTGCCTGTGGGTGCAGACCAGGTTGCTCATGTAGAGCTTACTCGGGAAGTGGCGCGGCGCTTTAACCATATTTATGGTCGTGAACCTGGGTTCGAAAAGCAGGCCGAGGCCGCTGTGAAGAAAATGGGTAAGAAAGCTGCCAAGTTATATGTAAATTTTCGTCGAGAATATTTAGAGCGTGGTGATGGCGAAGCTTTAGAGCGAGCAAGAGCCTTGCTTTCCGAGCAACAAAATCTTTCTATCGGTGATACGGAACGACTGTTTGGATATCTCGAAGGTGGCGGACGAATTATTTTGCCAGAGCCACAATCACTGTTGTCTGCGCAGGCCAAGATGCCTGGGCTAGACGGCGAAAAAATGTCCAAATCCTACAATAACATTATTGCCTTGCGAGAAGAGCCGGGCGTTGTAGAAAGTAAGATTCGGACCATGCAAACGGATCCTGCAAGAGTGCGTTTGACTGATCCGGGTGAGCCGGGGAGCTGTCCGGTTTTTGCTCTGCACCAAGTTTATTCAAATCAAGAAGTGCTGGACTGGTGTACGACAGGCTGTCGCACAGCAGGCATTGGTTGCATCGACTGCAAACAACCGTTGATAGACAGTATTAATGTTGAACAAGAATTGATACGTAGTCGCGCGCAACAGTTCGAAGAAGATGCGGACCTTGTCCATGCTGTGATCCAGGAAGGCTCAGAAAAAGCCCGGGTGATTGCTCGAGAAACTATGGACGACGTGAAGGAAGCGGTGGGGATTAGTTATCGCCAGTGATGCTACAACTCACAGTTTGACAGTGTTCGGTTTGTCTAAAGCAAAGTCGTCAGTAGTGCCGCGTGCAGGAAGTCTATTATGGCTATAAATATAAATGCAAAAGATGCCGTGCTTGAAGCTGACCCTGAAGCGCATGTTATTGAACCGGCACAACGATTGAATGTCGCCCGTGAGGCGGATGAAAATACCGTCGCTATGGTGGCAGGTCAGCCTTTTATCGATTTGCCGACTGACTTATATATTCCCCCGGAAGCGCTAGAGGTATTTTTAGAAACTTTTGAGGGTCCTCTTGACCTGCTCTTGTACCTTATTCGGCGTCAAAACCTAGATATTCTGCAGGTTCAGGTCTCGGTCATAACCGCCCAGTACATGAGCTACATTGAACTCATGCAAGCGCTTCAGTTAGAGCTCGTTGGCGAGTATTTGTTAATGGCAGCAATGCTGGCGGAAATCAAGTCGCGGATGTTATTGCCGAGACCTGAAAGTTTAGAAGATGAAGAGGATCCTCGCTCTGAGTTGATTCGCCGCCTGCAAGAATACGAACAAATAAAGACTGCGGCAGAAAATCTAGATGAAATTCCACGCCTAGAGCGCGATGTATTTCCCGCAGCGGCGAATAAGCCTGACTTGGTTAAGATGCATGCTGAGCCAGATGTGGAATTGCGAGATGTGCTGTTCGCTTTATCCCACGTTTTACGCCGTGCGGAAATGTATACTAAGCATGAGGTTAAATTTGAGCCTCTATCGGTACGCGAGCGCATGGGCAATATTTTATCTGCGGTTAGCGAACGCGATGGATTCATACCTTTTTATGAGCTTTTTGTCGCAGAAGAGGGGCGTCTAGGCGTGGTGGTTACGTTCTTAGCCATTATGGAGTTGGTGCGCGAGGCTCTAATAGAATTTGTTCAAAATGAAGCGTTTGCGCCTATTCACGTTCGCGTTGGATCCGCCAGAACTGATGGCGGTGTGCAGTTCGATGAATCCTATGATGATCAATATGGCGGGCCAAAAGCGGAAAAAGAAACTGCTTTTACGATTGATAATGGTAAGGAAGGACAACGTGTAGAAGTGCTGCCGATCACCACTGTCGAGGCTGAAGTCGAGCAAAACTCGAGCCCGGGGCTAGGCGGCTTGGTGAATAAGGATGGTCATTGGTCCAATGCATCTGATAAGGAGAAAGATTAATGTCTGAGAGGCAGATGCTGACCGAAGGAAAAATAGGCCAGATTATTGAGGCAGCTTTATTGGCTGCAGAAGGACCTTTGACGGTAGAAAATTTATTTAAGCTTTTCGCTGAAGGCGAATTGGCAGAAGAAAATGGGCGCAATCTAATACGCGATTTATTAGCTGCGTTAGGGGAAGCATGCAGCGATAGAGGTGTTGAACTCGTTCAGGTTGCCAGTGGCTATCGTTATCAAGCCAAACAAGATTTAAGTGTCTGGGTGAGTCGTTTGTGGGAAGAAAAACCTCCGCGTTATACCAGGGCTTTGCTAGAAACGTTGGCGTTGGTTACCTACAAGCAGCCGGTGACTCGTGGGGATATCGAGCAGATTCGTGGGGTAGGTGTGAGCCAAAATATTATGCGTACCTTACTCGAGCGAGATTGGATCCGCGTTGTGGGTCAGCGCGAAGCCCCTGGACGCCCTTCGTTATATGGGACAACTAAGACGTTTCTTGATTATTTTAATTTAAACAACCTAGACCAACTTCCGCCGTTAGAAGAAATTAGAGCGCTTATTGAACCCACGCTCGTTGCAGAGCATCAGGCTGAAGGCATAGGGGAAGAGGGAAGCAGCGTTGTGGAAGATTTAGGTGATGTTCAAAACTACCTCTCTGAGAATACAGAGGACCATCAAGAAGCGCATTTAGATTCTGCCGCTGACGAACCTATTCTTGACTCCGACGACGCAGGTGGCTCAGATGGTGAGGTCTCTCCAGCCGCCGATGCAGTGGCTGAGACAGACGGCGAAGCGCTAAGCGGCAATACGGGTGAAGCTCAAAATCAATATGTTATTGATGAAGCAACCTCCAACGCTGACTATGAATCCTCCCAGTCCATGAACCCTGAGTCCTCGACTCAATCTGAGCAAAATTAATGACTAATACTCTTTGTATTTACGTTGACCTTTATCTAGATCTTTATGCAGGCACCCTTTGTCATGACCAAGCCTAGGCCCCCAGCGATGGGAAACACTGGTCCTAAGACGGTGCTTTCCAGAAAAGCGCCCACAGGCACAAGGGAGGAACGTAAGTTTAGAGATCGTTCGAGGTCCTTTTTTAACGAAGGTCCACGCAGGGCAGCTGTCGTTGAAGAGCCTGAAGCGCAAAAGCTGCAAAAGGTACTTGCAGCTCATGGGCGCGGCTCGCGTCGCGAAATAGAATTATGGATCAGCGCGGGCAGGGTTGCTGTAAATGGAGAGCCGGCTCATTTGGGTCAGCGTGTTACCAGTGCTGACCTTATAGAAGTGGATGGCCACGCGGTCTCTTCTGATCAGGGTCTTACCCCGCAAATAATTATTTTGAATAAAGCCGGGGGGTTGGTCTGTAGTCGGCGCGACCCAGAAGGCCGCGGGACCATATTTGACCAGTTGCCTAAAATACCAGGTAGTCGCTGGGTTACAGTTGGTCGTTTGGACGTACAAACTACCGGATTATTATTGGTTACTAACGATGGTGGTTTAGCGCACAAAATGATGCACCCATCTACCGGCCTAGATCGCGAGTATGCTGTGCGCGTTAACGTTAAGTTGGACGATAAAGTGATTCGCCAGCTGAAGGAGGGTGTAGAACTTGAAGGGCAGATGATGCGCTTTTCTGACATTCGCTATTACAACGGTAGTGAAAATAACTTTTGGTATCACGTTGCCTTGACAGAAGGGCGTAATCGCGAGGTAAGGCGGCTGTTTGAGAGTGCCGGTTGCATGGTTAGTCGTTTAAAGCGCGTTAGGTACGGGCCTGTGATTTTACCTTCTTGGCTCACAGTCGGCCAGTGGGCTTCTTTGCAGCAGGATGATCTTAAACTGCTATACAAGATGCTTGGTTTGCCGCGTCCGGGTAAAACGGGACAGAAACTTAAACGATCGCGTGTGGCAAAAGGCAGTTGCCTAATTCCTTATCCGAAACTTGATACACCTAAGTCGGCCCAAAAAAAGGAAGATCCTTCCGTCATGGCTGCAGAAATGGCAATAGGGTTGGATTTTGATGATGGCGGCGATGACGAGTTAGATGTGTGGAAGGAGCGGCCAGTGCGGCCGGTGAGGCCCGCTGCTAGAGTGCCTGCCAATAAGGCGCGGCCCGTACTTGGTAAATATACGGGAAGAAATTCGCCCAAAGGGTCGGTGGGTAGTTCTGATAAAAATACCGCGAAAAATGCAGGGCAATGTGCCGATAAAGATTCTAAAAAAGCTGGCAGCAAAATAGTGCGGAAAAGCTCCGCCGACAATCGCGCGGGTTCTGCGCGAAAGCTGGATGCATTGGCAAAAGTTCGAAACCGTGGAAAGTCCAGTTCATCAGGCAGCAGTCGAGGGGCCAGAAGTGGCAAACTACCGGCCAAGCGTTAGTTGGGCTGCGTTAATTTGCTGCTTACTTCCCAACCCCTAACGATTAGCGATTAGAGAGTGAATTATGGGTCATGGTTTCTATTAATTGCTTCCTTTCAGCCAGTTGCGGGCATCTAACTGTTGCCCCGTAGTGAAGGCTAAGACATCGCCGCTAACCTGATCTTTCGAGCACATCAGCGCTAAGTACAATTCCATGTGATCCTCGGGTGTGGGTAATGTCGCCGGATCCTCCAACGGGTAGGCTTCTCTGCGCATGGCGGTTCTAGTGCCGCCTGGATTTACGCTGTAGACATGGATATTCCCAGCGTTTTCCGTTTCGTCGGCAAACAGCTGGCTCAGCCCTTCTAACGCGAATTTTGATGCAGCGTACGCACCCCAATACGCTCTAGCCTCGCGACCCACACTGGAGGAAGTATGAATAACGCATGCATGCTCGCTTTTATCAAGCAATTCGAATAAGCCTTTATTAAGCATAAACACAGCGTTAACGTTGGTTTGCATAACTCTCTGCCACTCGTCCTCAGGGTAGTGAACAATAGGCACTTTGGGGCCAAGGCGTGACGCGTTGTGAACTATGCCTTCGAGGTGCCCAAAGTTCTCATCAATGGAATCTGCCAGATTTTCTACAGTCGCGCTGTCGAGGTTTTCTAGGTCACATGGCACTATGACCGGCGAAGTTTTGGTGTGGGATTCGATCCAATCAAATACAGCTTCGAGTTTGCTTCGAGTGCGGCCTAGGAGAATAACATCTGCGCCGAAGCTTGCGTAAGTTTTGGCGGTAGCGCTGCCAATTCCGTCGCCGGCGCCTGTGACCAATATTGCTTTATCTTTTAATGCTTCGTGGTGAAAACGGTGCTGCCAGCTAATTTGTTTTGCCGCCAGCTCTGGGTAGTGGTTTAGGTTATTGACTGCTTCGGTTGTTAGTGTCATGCGGGTTTTTTTGCATGGACGATGTAGTTTGCGTCGGTATCGTTGCTAATCCGGCAATTGCGGGTAAGCGGGTTGTAGTTCATGCCCCTTATTTCTACTAGCTCTAAGCCGGCATCTCTTAAGGCTTGCGCCAATTCCGAAGGCTTAATGAATTTGGCGTAGTCATGGGTGCCCTTTGGTAAAATATTCATTATGTACTCTGCGCCTAAAATTAAAAGTAAGTAGGCTTTGGGGTTGCGGTTGATGGTTGAAAAAAACAGATCGCCACCCGGTTGAGTTAGATTGGCGCACGCCTGCACAGTGTCTGGAAAGTGGGTTACATGCTCCAGCATTTCTAAACAGGTAACAGTGCGAAACTGTCCTGTTTTCAGTTCAGCGTATTCTTCAGCGGTAGATTCCTCGTAGTTCACCTGCGTGCCGCTGTCTAACGCGTGAAGTTTCGCCACACCTAAAGCTTTCACAGCCATGTCAATGCCGGTTGTTTTCGCGCCAGTTGCTGCGATAGACTCAGCAAGAATGCCGCCTCCACAGCCAACGTCGATTACTGGACCTGCGTGCAAGTTTGTACGCTGCGCAATGTAGTCCAACCTACTGGGGTTGATATCGTGCAACGCCTTAAAGTCGCCGTTTAGATCCCACCAACGACTTGCCAACGCATTGAATTTGCTGATCTCTTCAGGGTCCACATTTTGCGCGTTATTCATGATGTGTAATCACACTCCGTAATTGCTGGCAAAAAGCATCTTTGCTCTTCAGGAATCTTATGTAACATTCGTCGATTATAGCCGTTACTGTCCCCGCGGCGGAAGGAATAGCCGTAAATTGGTCGAAATTGTCACAAAAGATTTAGCGGTGGTTCAGCAAAATTGGCTTTGGGTCAGGCAGATTGCGAGCGCGGATTCCATGTGATGTGTGGGGCGTGTTGTTTTTGCTTGTTCTTGCGCCATATGCGTCGCACCGTTTGGCGTTCTATTTAAGGCAAAATCGGTTTCCTGGAGATGTTCCCGTGCGCATTCCAGGGTAATCTTTATGCTATTTCAATATACGCTTTCAAATGCCCCATTTCGAGAGTGTTGTGTTAATATTGTCGCCTATTTTTTCAAGCTGACAGCGCTGCATTTATGTCCGAAATTACGCCTCCAGATTCTAGAGATATTCGTCCAGTAAACATCGAAGATGAGTTACGTCAGTCGTACTTAGATTACGCCATGAGCGTAATTGTAGGGCGGGCCCTGCCGGATATTCGTGACGGGTTAAAGCCGGTACACAAGCGCGTTTTGTTTGCCATGAGTGAACTAAACAATACGTATAACCGACCTTATGTGAAGTCGGCACGAGTAGTCGGTGACGTGATTGGTAAATACCACCCGCATGGTGACACTGCAGCCTACGACACGATAGTGCGTATGGCCCAAGATTTCTCAATGCGATACTTGCTGGTGGATGGGCAAGGTAATTTTGGTTCGATCGATGCGGATCCGCCGGCTGCCATGCGTTATACGGAAGTGCGAATGTCGAAGATGGCTTCAGATTTACTGGCAGATTTGGACAAAGACACCGTCGAATTTGTGCCTAATTATGATGACACGCTGTCAATGCCAGAGGTGCTGCCTACTCGGGTACCTACGCTGTTGGTAAACGGCAGTTCTGGCATTGCGGTAGGTATGGCAACCAATATTCCGCCGCATAATTTGACTGAAGTTATAAATGCTTGTCTCGCTATGTTGGAAAATCCAGAGATGGATGTCGATGGGTTGATGAATTACATCACCGCGCCAGATTTCCCTACAGGTGGCATCATCAACGGGCGGGCGGGTGTTGTGCAGGCCTATCGCTCAGGCCGTGGTCGTATTTATGTGCGTGGACGGGCTAGCGTCGAAATAGAAAAAAACGGCCGCGAGCGAATCATAATTACAGAGATTCCTTATCAGCTGAATAAATCTCGGCTCATTGAAAAAATCGCGGAACTAGTCAAAGAAAAACGCATCGACGGAATTACTGAGTTGCGAGATGAATCGGATAAAGATGGACTCCGCGTGGTTGTTGAAGTTCGCCGTGGTGAATCTGGTGAGGTTATTTTGAATAACTTGTATACCCAGACTCAACTGCAATCTGTATTTGGTATTAACTGTGTTGCGTTGGTTGAAGGCCAGCCGCGCTTGGTTAACCTCAAGGAAATGCTTGAAGCGTTTTTGCAGCATAGGCAAGAGGTTGTTACCCGCCGAACTTTATATTTGCTCCGCCGTGCGCGTCAGCGCGGACACATTTTGGAAGGTCAGGCGGTTGCCTTAGCTAATATTGATGCGGTTATTGAATTTATCAAAAAATCACCGTCAGCTGCGGAAGCGCGCGTAAAGTTGATGGAGCAACGCTGGGCTGCCGAAGCACTGTTCGATTTACTAGCGCGCGTTGGCAGCGATGCATGCCGACCAGAAGGGTTGTCAGAAGAATTCGGTTTTAGCGACGGTCTTTATCGCCTCACTGAAGAGCAGGCTCAGGCCATACTAGAAATCCGCTTACATCGCTTGACTGCCATGGAGCAGGGCAAGTTGATGGAAGACTATCAGGGCGTAATTGATGAAATTGCAGATCTTTTGGATATTTTAGGTTCGCATACTCGGTTGATTTCCGTGATTCGCGGAGAGCTAGAAGAAATACGCAGTACTTACGGCGACGAGCGTCGCACTGAAGTTGTCACAAGCCACCAAGATTTATCCGTAGAAGATTTGATCAATGAAGAAGAGCTCGTGGTCACTATCTCTCACCTTGGTTACGGCAAGACTCAACCCTTAGACACTTACCAAGCCCAGAGACGTGGTGGTCGAGGTAAAGCTGCTACAACCGTCAAAGATGAAGACTTTGTAGAGCATTTGATTGTTGCGAATTCTCACGACGTGTTGCTGTGCTTTTCCGATTTAGGTAAGGTTTTTTGGCTTAAGGTTTTCCAAATACCACAAGGTAGTCGCGGCGCTAAAGGCCGGCCAATGATCAACCTTCTGTCATTGGGTGCAGACGAGCGTATAACAGCTGTGTTACCTATTAAAGATTACGCCGCGGATCATTTTGTTTTTATGGCCACTGCGAACGGCACCGTTAAAAAAACACCGCTTGAACAATTTTCTCGCCCACGGCCCAGTGGTTTGATTGCGATCGATTTAGAAGAGGGCAATACACTTGTTGGCGCGGCCATTACAAATGGCAGCAGCGACATAATGCTTTGCTCCAATGCGGCAAAGGCTGCCCGGTTTAAGGAAACTGACGTCAGAACTATGGGTCGTACGGCTAAGGGGGTTCGTGGTATCAGGCTGGGCGCAGGGCAGCGTGTTATATCGCTGATTATTCCGGATGAAGAGGGTTATCTCTTAACCGCCAGTGAAAATGGTTATGGTAAGCGCTCGCTCATTACCGACTTCCCTATTCGGGGGAGAGGAGCTCAAGGCGTGATCGCTATGCAAACCAGTGACCGCAATGGGGAACTTGTGGGCGCCGTACAAGTGTTCAAAGGCGATGAATTGATGCTGATCTCGAATATGGGCACATTGGTTAGAACCAGCGGCGATGAAGTGTCTATTGTGGGTAGAAATACTCAAGGCGTGCGTCTGATAAAGCTGAAAGATGGTGAGCTGCTCAACAGCGTGGGGCGTATTGCCGAAGGCAGTTTGGTAACAGATGCCGAGGACTCGGAGAGTGCCGGCGGTATTGATCGTGAAGTTGACGATGAAGTTATAGATGCTCCAACATCTTCGGAAGATTCAAATACCGAGGAATAGTCTTAAACGGCGCGGCCTAATAGAATAATATTTCTCCCAGAAAATGCTCTTCAAGAGGACAGAAAAGTTAAGTCATAGGGACCTTGGTGATGGAGGCAGATAGGTTTTGTCGTTTACGCCTGTCTGCCGAATACGTTTTCCGAGGCTCTGTGGCAATTTTTGTAGTTTGTGGCTAGGCCAATTTTTATTTCTAGAGTAAAAATTTACGTTGCGGCAAATTTCAGATTCTCTGCTACAGCTTAATGATAACAATAAATTATTTGGAGGTTTCCTTGGTTCGCGCAAACAACTTTTCAGCTGGACCGGCGTCTTTACCCATAGAAGTACTGAAGCAAGCTGCAGAAGAAATGACTGACTACCAAGGCAGCGGTATGTCGGTTATGGAGATGAGCCATCGCAGCAAGATTTTTGTTGATATTGCCGCGCAAGCAGAAGCCGACTTACGTGAGTTGATGGGTGTTTCAGACGAATACCATGTGCTCTTTTTGCAGGGTGGAGCAACCGGACAATTTGCGGGGATCCCGCTCAATCTGACACAATCAGGCGACACTATCGATTTCATTGAGACTGGTGCTTGGTCAAAGAAAGCGATAAAAGAAGCCAAGAAGTATTGCAACGTTAATGTTGCGGCCTCCAGTGCTGAGTCCAATTTTGATCATATTCCAGACCAAGATTCATGGAAACTTAGTGACAATGCCCGCCTTCTGCACATTTGCTCTAATGAAACTATTGGTGGTGTGCAATTTAAAAATTTCCCTACTAGCTCCGCGCCTGTTGCCGTGGATATGTCATCAGACATTTTGTCCCGCCCAGTAGATGTAAACAATTTTGCTCTGATTTATGCTGGCGCTCAGAAGAATATTGGCCCTGCGGGTTTGACTGTTGTGGTTGTGCGTAAAGACCTCTGCGGTAATGCGCGAGATACTACGCCAACTTTCCTAGACTATGCCCAGCAGGCAGACAATGATTCCATGATCAATACGCCACCGACTTATGGTTGGTACTTGGCTGGCTTGGTCTTTAAATGGATCAAAGAAAAAGGCGGCCTCACAGCGATCGAAGCACAGAATCAGGCGAAAGCGGACTTGCTTTACGGCGCTATTGAAAACAGTAACTTTTATAGCTCGCCGGTTGTTGCTGGCAATCGCTCTACTATGAATGTGCCTTTTACATTGGCCGATTCAGCGCTGGATGCAGAGTTTGTTAAGCAAGCCGAGGCGCGCAGTATGTTTAACCTCAAGGGTCACAGAAGTGTTGGCGGCATGCGCGCTAGCATTTATAACGCGGTTTCTCTGGAATCCGTTCAAGCCTTAGTTACTTTTATGAGCGAATTTGAAAATGAGCGTGGATGATGAGGCGTTAAAACCCTTGCGGGAGCGTATTGACATTATTGATAGTCAGCTACTGACTCTTATTAATGCTCGAGCGCAGTGTGCATTGGAGGTGGGTGAAATTAAACAGGGCCAGCCCACTAGCGAGGCGCCTATTTTTTACCGTCCCGAACGTGAGGCACAGATTTTGACTCGGTTGATGGCAGATAATCCTGGGCCGTTAACGGACGCTGACGTAGCCGGTTTGTTCCGAGAAGTTATCTCTTGCTGTTTGAACCTAGAGCAGCCGTTGACGATTGCCTACTTTGGACCTGAAGGCACCTATACTGAGGCTGCGGCTATTAAACAGTTTGGCCACTTTGCCAATACCAGGCCTATGGCATCCATTGATGAAGTGTTTCGCGAAGTAGAATCTCAGGCGGTTCATTATGGTGTTGTCCCTGTTGAAAATTCCACTGAGGGCATGGTCAATCACACATTAGACTGTTTTCTGAGTTCGCGGCTTCGTATATGCGCTGAGGTGGAGTTACCCATTCATCATGCGTTTATGCAAGCCAGCAGTGAAAGTGATGCCCCGCTAATTACCGAAATTGTCTCTCATGCTCAGAGTTTGGCCCAATGTCGCGGTTGGCTAGACCAGCATTATCAGGGTATCCCACGTGTAGCTGTAGCCAGCAATGCAGAAGCTGCGAAGCAAGCTTTGGCGCGTCCAGGTGTTGCTGCTGTCGCCGGTGAAATGGCTGCAGAACGTTACAACCTTCATATTTTGTCTACCCGTATTGAAGATAATCCAAATAACAAAACACGCTTTCTAATCATTGGTAAGCAAACGGTTGGACCCAGTGGCAGTGATAAAACTTCAATTTTAGTGTCGGTAAAGAACGAACCTGGGGCGTTGCTTCGGGTGCTCGAACCATTCCAGCGCTTTGGCATCAGTCTTTCACGCATTGAAACCCGTCCAGCTCGCTCCGGCGATTGGTCCTATGTGTTCTTCATAGATTTTGATGGGCACCAATCTCAAACCAACGCGCAATCAGTAATTGACGCAATATCAGATGTCGCGTTAGAGGTGCGTACGTTAGGTTCTTACCCTAAGGCAGCTGTTCCCGCATGAGTATTGAAGCGCAAGTAAATGAGCGAATAGCTGGCCTTAAACCTTATCAGCCGGGCAAGCCAATTGATGAAGTCGCCCGTGAATTGGGTATAAACGATATTGTTAAGCTAGCTAGTAACGAAAACCCTCGTGGCCCTGGGGATCATGTTCAGCAAGCCATCGCACAAGTGAGTAAAGAGTTATCACGGTATCCTGACGGCGGCGGCTTTGAGTTAAAGGCTGTGTTAGCTGAACATGTTGGCGTAGATACCAATCAACTGACGCTGGGTAATGGCTCAAACGATGTCTTAGATTTGATTGCGCGGGTGGTGGTTGAACCAGGCTATGAAGCCGTTATTTCTGAACATAGTTTTGTCGTTTATCGCTTGGCAGTTACCTGCTGTGGCGGTGATTTGGTGACGGTACCTGCTAAAGACTACGGTACTGATCTAAATGCTATGTTGGCAGCAGTAAATGAACGCACGCGCATTATTTTTATTGCTAACCCGAATAACCCAACTGGCACATGGGTGCCGGGGGCGGATTTGGTGGACTTCTTGCAGCAGGTGCCTAGCAATGTTTGGGTGGTTCTAGATGAAGCCTATCTTGAGTACATGACTTTTGATGACTATATCGACGGTGTGGCTTTGCTAAAGAAATTTCCTAACTTGATTCTTACCCGTACCTTTTCAAAGGTATATGGCCTCGCCGCAGTGCGCTTAGGTTATGGTGTTTCTAGCCCTGAGTTCGCTGATTTGCTTAACCGCGTGAGGCAGCCCTTTAACGTCAATGCCCTCGCTATGGCGGCGGCTATTACCGCAATTGCGGATGAAGAGTATGTTCGCGAGAGTGTAGAAATGAATCGCCAAGGCATGCAACAAATGGTCGCTGGACTGACCGACCTGGGTTATTCCTATATCCCGTCTGCAGGTAATTTTGTAAGTTTTGACTGCGGTGAACCAGGCCCAGATCTATTTCAGCGCTTGTTACAACAAGGCGTTATCGTTAGGCCTATTGCTGAGTATGGCTTACCAAATCATATTCGCGTGAGCATTGGACTGGCTACAGAGAATGAGCGATTTTTGACAACGTTAGCGAAAATCCGCTGACAGGTTTAATAAAAGATTGCGATACAGGCTGTCTTCTTCAATGAAAGGGCCAGTAAAAGATAAGATAAGAGAAGGGAGCGAAAAGTTGCCGAGGGCCAATTACTCTTAAGATGCCGCGCATTGAGGATTTATGTCTAAAAGTTTCTACAAAGTTGTCATAGTAGGCGTTGGTCTAATCGGTGGTTCATTAGCTCTTGCGCTTCGCCAGCAGGGCGTTGTTGGTGCGCTAGTGGGCATCGAAACCAATCCAACATCTGCAAAGTGGGCATTAGACAATGACTTGGTTGACGAAATTATTGACCACGTGCCGGAGGATGCTGATTTAGTGGCGCTGTGTATTCCAAGCGATTTGGTCAGCGATTGGGTAGTTAAATTAGCCAAGCATCAAGCTACTGTTTTTGACGTGGGTAGTGTTAAAGGACCAATCGTTAGCGCGGTAGCATCGCAGATAGATCTTCCGGAAAACTTTGTACCTTGCCACCCTATTAGTGGCTCGGAGAAAAGTGGCCCAGAAGCAGCTCGAGCAGATCTATTTAGTCTTTGCATGGTGGTTCTCACGCCAACAGAAAATACCTCTCCTCAAGCATTAGAAAACGTGCGTGAGTTATGGCACTGTTTAGACGCTCAGACTAGCCAATTGTCACCTCAAGATCATGACCAGGCTCTGGCTACCACAAGTCATGTACCCCATTTGTTAGCGTTTGCTTTCATGCGGCAGGTTAAAGATCAGCATTTTTTACTAACCGGTGGCGGTTTCCGAGATTTTACGCGTATTGCTGGTGCCAACCCTGAACTTTGGTGGCGAATTTTCCAGTTGAATAAAGAAGAAGTGTTGACGGCATTAAATACCTTCAGCACTGACTTACAGTCGCTGGTAAAAAGTATTCGCGAGGCTGATAGTGAGTCTGGTATCGCTCAGATTAGCGCTGCGGCGAATAAGCGAAAAGCCTCTGAGTCAGAATAAAGTCCTGTAAAATTTAGAATGTGTTTTTAGAAAAGGGTTGTATCCCCAAATTTTTCAGATCCTACCTCCCGTAGACATTGTCTAGAAGTTGTATATCTGTATCGACCGCTAGCGCTAGATTTCAACTTCAATACTCCAGTGAGGAAAAATAATGCCGTACGACCCGCATGCTCCGATAGTTACCATTGATGGCCCTGGAGGCTCCGGCAAAGGCACGCTGTCGTCGTTAGTGGCAACTAAATTAGGCTGGCATTTACTTGATTCCGGCGCCTTATACCGCATTGTTGCTGTTTCTGCTCAAGCTCAAGTTATTGATTTAAATGATGAAAGTCCTTTAGTAGCAATGATTTCAGATTTGCAAATCGCGTTTACCGGCGACAAGGTAGACGTTAATGGTAACAACCTTAGCGACATTATTCGCACCGAAGAGACTGGCGCGGCTGCGTCCAAAGTGGCGGCATTACCTGGTGTGCGTGACGCTATATTGTCTTTGCAAAAATCCTTCCAGTGCGCGCCTGGCCTAGTGGCGGACGGTCGAGACATGGGCACTGTGGTATTCCCACACTCCAAGGCCAAAATATTTTTGGACGCTTCAGCCGAAGCAAGAGCGGACCGGCGGTATAAGCAGTTGAAAAATAAAGGATTGAGTGTTAATTTGCGCGACCTCCTAGAGCAGATACAAGAACGTGATGCTCGGGATAGAGGACGTGCAGTTGCACCGCTGAAGCCCGCCGCCGATGCCCTCATAATTGATAGCACCCAGATGACCATAGAAGAGGTGTTGGAAACAATTATGGCGGAAGTCGCTAGAGGGTACAGATAAGGTTCTTGAAAGGTTTCAATTGAGAAATCTTTTAGGGGAAGGGATCGCTTCGAAAAGAAAGTAAAGTTAGAAAGGACACAAGGATATTCAAACGAGAAATATGCGTGTTGTACTTTAGACCAAATTACTTCCTAGTCGGAACAAGATTGTTAATTGTCGCCATGTGCCTAGCATTCTGAGGCAAGCAATCGTGTTTCTTTTATCTTTAGCCAGTAACTGCCTAAACATTAACTAACCAACGGAGAGTTTCGCCGGCTTGGCAAGCATCTCATTTAGAGCTATGTGCTTCCCCCGGCAGACAATTATATGAGCGAATCATTTGCCGACCTATTTGAAGAAAGTTTACAAACCATCGAGATGGCACCAGGGTCCATCGTCACCGGCACGGTGGTAGACATAGACGATGACTGGGTAGTAGTACATGCAGGTCTAAAATCTGAAGGGGTTATCCCTAAAAATCAATTCCTCAATGAAGAGGGCGTATGCACCCTAAGCATTGGCGACCAAGTGAAGGTTGCCATGGAGGTTGTAGACGATGGCTTTGGTGAGACTCGTTTGTCTCGAGAAAAAGCTAAACGTGCCGAGTCTTGGGAACAACTTGAAGAAGCTAGTGAAAAAGGTGAAGTTGTTATCGGCATTATCAATGGCAAGGTTAAAGGTGGATTTACCGTTGACGTCAACGATATCCGTGCATTCCTGCCCGGTTCATTGGTTGACATTCGACCATTGCGCGAAACCGCTCACCTTGAAGGTAAACCTTTAGAATTCAAAGTGATTAAGCTCGACCAAAAGCGCAACAACGTTGTTGTTTCTCGTCGTGCCGTTCTGGAAGATGAAAATTCTCATGAGCGCGAAGAACTTCTTGCGTCCATGCAGGAAGGGCAAGATGTTAAAGGTATTGTTAAGAACCTTACCGACTACGGTGCGTTTGTTGACCTTGGTGGAGTAGACGGTCTGTTGCACATCACAGACATGGCTTGGAAGCGTATTCGCCACCCGAGCGAAATGGTAAACGTTGGCGATGAAGTGAACGTGAGAATCTTGAAGTTCGATCGTGAAAAGAATCGCGTTAGCCTTGGTATGAAGCAATTAGGTGATGATCCATGGGTCAACATCATTCGTCGTTATCCTGAGGGTGCTCGCGTGATGGCTACCATCACTAACTTGACGGACTACGGTTGTTTTGCTGAGATTGAGGAAGGTGTTGAAGGTTTGGTACACGTATCCGAAATGGATTGGACCAATAAGAATATTCATCCGTCTAAGGTAGTCTCAGTGGGCGATGAAACCGAAGTAATGGTTTTGGATATCGACGAAGAACGTCGTCGGATTTCATTGGGTATCAAGCAGTGCCGCGCTAATCCTTGGGAGGAATTTAGCATTCAGCATGCTAAGAGCGAACGTATTAGCGGTAACATCAAGTCAATTACCGATTTCGGTATCTTTATAGGCTTGGATGGCGGTATCGACGGCCTTGTGCACCTTTCCGATATTTCTTGGAACGAGCCAGGTGAGACTGCGGTTCGCAGTTACTCAAAGGGCGAGCAGATTGAAACCATCATTTTGTCCGTTGATCCTGAGCGTGAGCGTATTTCTCTGGGTATTAAGCAACTAGATAAAGACCCATTCTCAGATTACACGGCGATTCATGATCGTGGTGCAGTAATCATGGCTAAGGTTGTAGAAGTGGAGCCTAAAGAAGCGACACTTGAACTGGCTGAAGATGTATTTGGTATACTCAAAGCAGCAGAAATAAGCGTTGATCGTGTTGAAGATGCACGTACAGTGTTGAAAGAAGGTGAAGAAGTTGAAGTTAAGATCATTAACATTGACCGCAAGAATCGCACTATTGGCTTGTCTATCAAGTCTAAGGATATCGAAGAAGAGCGAGCAGCTGTTAAAGAACACCAGAAGCAAGAGACCGATCGTTCCGGTCCTGCGACTTTGGGTGACTTGATCAAGGCGCAAATGAACCAGCAGGCAGACGAGGACTAGGCTTAGCCTAGTTTCCGTCCCCAAAAATTAGACCAGAGTTATGACCGAGGAAGTGAGCCTAACGAAATCTGAGTTAATTGAGCGCATGGTTAGCGCTCAATCTCCGGTGGCGGGTTTGCAGCTCAACGCTAAAGACGTTGAGTTTGCGGTTAAAACAATGCTCGAGCAGATGGCTAATACATTGGCCTCTGGCGATCGAATAGAAATACGAGGATTCGGTAGTTTTTCTCTGCACTACCGCGCTCCGCGTATAGGACGTAACCCTAAGACGGGCGAACCTGTAGGACTTGCAGGTAAGCACGTTCCGCACTTTAAGCCGGGTAAAGAACTTCGAGATCGAGTCAATGAGGCGCTTTTGAAGAACCTGGCAGACGCTAAGACAGATGGCGCAGGTTAGATGAATAGCTAGTGGTTTTTGGGGAAGCGAGCGATTAAGGGAAAGACTAGAAATGGGTTTTCCCTTTTTTTTTGCGTTGGTTTTTTTAGTTTCTATTTTCGACTTTTGTCCTAATTCGCTAACAGCGGAGCTTTCGATAGCCCTATTGAACTCCGCTAAGTTTGGTATTTGGCAATTAGTTTGGATAAATACTCGCTGATAGAAACGCTATAACCCAACAGAGGCTTACCCCTTATTCTTGGTTTCAAGGGCGATTATCGGCCTTAGCTTAGACCGAGTTTCATTTATATTTTTGTTCTCATCAATTATCAGCATGAAAAATATGCTTGCTACTTTGTCTCTCAGACTTTTTAACAGAGCGTCCAACGCTGCTGATCTCTAATCTTCGTCCAAATCCGCAATTAAGCCAAAGAGATATGCCCCATTAAATCCATATTTTTTTGTATTTTTCGTAGTTTTAGGTTCGCGCTATAGAGTCCGTTTACGCGGCGACCTAGCAGTGCCTAGACAAGTAAAACAATCGACAACAAGAGGCTGGGCATTGTGTGTTACCCAAGTTAGGCTTAAGTTGAAGGAAGAGGTAAGCCTATGAGAAAATTTTGGACACCGCTGTGCGATCGATTTGAAATTGACGCACCGATATTTGGTTTTGCCCACGATATGGCCACGGTAGCAGCCATCAGTAATGCCGGCGGTTATGGCGTATACGGTGCAACTCGACGCTTCCCCCAAGAAATTACAGATGAGCTTGCCTACATTCGCAGCTTAACGGGCAGTCTTCCTTTTGGCGTTGATTTGGTGCTACCGCCCGGGATGCCAGAACATAATTCTCGAGAAGCCATAGAGGCAGAAATCCCCCCTGAACACACGGCCTTTGTGAAAGACCTTATCGATAAATTTGCCGTGCCGGAAGCCACTGCGCCTGGTATGCGCACTCGCTTTATCCGCTCAAAAGAAATAGAGCAAGAACAACTACGCGCAGTGTTAGACAGCGATGTAGACATGCTAGCCTGTGGCATCGGTGCACCTGCGAATGTTGTGGCTGAAGCTAAAGCACGCGGTAAAACAACTGTAGCCCTCATCGGTAG
>CAJWNY010000030.1 GCA_913043815.1 uncultured Gammaproteobacteria bacterium | reverse complement strand
AAACTATAGCGCGTTAAGCTATGGCTAAAGCCGCAGCGGCCTCTACATCTACGGAAACTAACCGCGACACACCCGGTTCTTGCATGGTTACACCCATTAAATAGTCCGCCATTTCCATGGTGATCTTGTTATGAGTGATAATCAAAAACTGCACACTCTCCGACATTTCCTTAATCAGCGCCGCAAAGCGCGTGACATTCATGTCGTCTAGCGGTGCATCGACCTCATCCAGCAAACACACTGGGCTGGGGTTCAAATGAAAAATCGCAAAGATCAACGCAACCGCTGTCATGGCTTTTTCACCGCCAGATAAGAGCTGAATACTGGCATTACGCTTACCCGGAGGCCGCGCCATTAGAGCTACACCAGTGTTCAGCATGTCATCGCCGGTCAATTCTAAGTAGGCATGCCCTCCGCCAAAGACTTTAGGGAACAGTTCGCCAAAGCGTGTATTCACGGCGTCAAAAGTATCTTTAAATCGGATGCGGGTTTCACGATCAATCTTTTGCATGACCTCAAGCAAGGTATCCAGCGCCTTTTCCAAATCTTCAGCTTGGGCATCTAAATAATCTTTGCGCTCAGATTCTTGATCGAACTCTTCAATGGCAGCAAGGTTGATTGCGCCCAGTCTTTGTATACGCCGAGACATGCGATCTAACTCGTCAACCCAAGCAGGCTCATTAGCCTCTTCCGGCATCTGCTCATTTACTTCAGCCAGTGCATGTCCTGTAGTACCTAACTGCTCTAATATATTGGCTTCCTGCACTGCTATACCCTGACGCTCGACACGCTGACCTTCTAGGCTACTTCTCAGCTCACCCACACGCTCTTCCCCTCGGCTGCGCTGCAAATCGCTTTGCTTGATTTCTTCTTCAATGGCATCAATGGCAGCACGAATGGTGGCTAACTCAGCTTCAACACTGGCTCTACTTTCTAAACGTGTCTTTAGGTCTTGTTCTAACTCAGGAATTGGTTTGCGAGACGTTTCAATGCCACCGCTGATACCTTGCACCCGCTCTTGTAATTCGCTTTGCTGGCTTAACATTCTGTCTCTGCCAGTGATACTTACCGAGAGTTGCGACTGCACAGATTCCAATTGTACATTGAGTTCGTGAAAACTTTCACGACTAGAGCGCGCCAAATCTCGACTAGACTGCAAAGAGCGCATTAAAGTTTCACGCTCATCGGAAAGCAATTTCTTTTCTTCTGCTTGGGATTCACCCAAGGCATGGGCCTCTGCTAAACCTTGACGCGAGACTTCTAAACGACGACGCTCTTGGGCTAGTTGCAGAGCAACCTCTTCGCCCTCTTTGATCAGTTGTTGGTGCCGCACCTTGGCTTCTTCAAGCTTCGCTCGGGTAACCCCGTGATCTGTACGACGAACGCTAAGACTTTGATTTAGATTATTCGATTCTTTCTGCAACTCTTCGCGCTGAGCCTCTAGACGTTCTAATTGCACACGAATGCTTTGCACTTCCTGCTGCTGTTGGGTAAGGGTTTTCTCCGCTTCTTCAACTTGCATAGCCAGAGTTTCTAATGCTTGGCCACGCTCAATAATGCCTGCAGTTTGGTCTTGATCATGCAAAATACGCATCCAATCGATGCCTACCCAAAAACCCTCACGGGTAATAATACTTTGGCCTTCACCCAAGTTTCTGCGCCCCGCTAGAGCAACCTCAGCGGATTCTGCGGCAAACACGCCATGCAATAGGGATCCGGCTGCAAGGGACTCTGAGCGCAATAAAGAAGTGACTGTAGGTAGGCCAATATTTTCGTTACGGGCATCCGTGGAGTGATAGGTTTGGCGTTCAACTAAGGCTAAATCGCCTTCCGCTAAGTGCGCGAGTGGCACTGCGTAGTCGTCTAAACTTTCTACCCGCAAAGCCTGAACAAAGCGGCCTAACACTGCCTCAACTGCCCTTTCCCAGCCAGGAACAACGGCTAAATTTTCTCCCAAGCGGCTCGCACTGGCTAAACCATTTTCATCGATCCAAGCTTCTGCCTCATGAACATTTTGTCCTAGTGCGGCCTCTTGCACGGCTTGCAGACTAGCCAATTGGGAACCCAATTGTTGAACTTCGTTGCGCACTGTGTCGAGCGATTTCTCGCGGCTAGCGAGCGCTTCACGATTCTCCGACAACCCTTGCAAACATTCAGAAATTCTCTGGTCTAGGCTCTTGCTCTCGCCTTCTAAATCATTGATTTCAAGCGCCATTTGCTCAACTAACTGCCCACCCTCTTCCTGGGGTTGATCAGCAGACATCTTGGCTAGTTCTTGACCGCGAGCATCAAGGCGCTGAATAAGCTGTTCTAGGTACTCCACTCGAGACTTTTGCACCTCCGCTTCACGATCATTAATGCCTGCTTCAGCGTTGAAAGTATCCCAACGTTCCTGCCAGTGACTATTTCTATCTTCAACTTCTTTTAAAGCTTGCTGCACCGACACATCAGCAGTGGACAGCTCTGCAACATTAGGCTTTAGCTCAGCAATGCGAGTTTGCATGCCGTGAATCTGGCCTTGATCTGTCGCAACTTGTAGATTGGCTTGAAGCTGCCTCTCTTTGACGGTAACTAAATCTAGCTCTAGCTGTTTCACCCTTTGCTGATTAAATTGCAGGGTCTCTTCTATGCGCGCAATTTCTTCGCCAAGTTGGTAAAAACGTTCTTGAATGCCGCTGAATTTGTCTGATTGATTAGACAAATTCTGCCTTTTCAGCTCTATTTCAGCTTCAACCTTGCGTTGCTCTGCAATGGCTTTCTCCAGCTCAATTTCCAGCTCTACAATGCGCTTTTCTCGAACACTCAAACTTTCCTTCAAAGCGGTGTGGCGCAATGCATATAACTGCGCATTAAGTAGCGACTCTTCAGTTTTAAGCGTTCGGTAACGTTCCGCTGCCTGGGCTTGGCGTTGTAATCGATCTAGCTGTCGGCCAAGCTCTTCGCGGATATCATTGATTCGCTCTAAATTTTCGCGAGTATGACGAATTCGAGTTTCTGTTTCTTTGCGGCGCTCTTTATATTTAGAAATACCTGCGGCTTCTTCTAAATAAACCCGCAACTCCTCAGGCTTAGCCTCTACCAGCTGAGAAATCATGCCTTGTTCAATAATGGAATAGCTGCGTGGACCGAAACCGGTACCTAGGAAAACATCTTGAATATCTCGGCGACGGCACTTACTGCCGTTGAGAAGGTAATTGGATTGGCCATCGCGGCTGACTTCTCGTCTAATAACAATATCTGCGTACGCGGCGTATTCACCACCAATACGGCCATCTGAATTGTCAAAAAGCAGCTCGATGCTCGCGGCGGAGTTAGGTTTACGGGTGTTTGATCCACTAAAGATGACATCTGTGATGCTTTCTCCGCGCAGTTGCTTGGCCGAGCTCTCACCCATAACCCAGCGCACCGCATCGATGATATTAGATTTACCACAGCCATTAGGGCCAACTACCGCACAACGGTTTCCGGGAAGCACTACTGTTGTCGCATCGACAAAAGACTTAAAACCAGCCAGTTTGATCTGCTTGAGTCTCATATTTGAATAGTTAACCTTAGCTACGTATACAGAGCCAAAATTGCTTTCGGACTGAGTGAATAAAAAATCTGTTTGAACCCTGTAAAACTTGAACTGCTGAAGGCCCCTTAACTGCCTGCAAGCTTAATGGATCTGCCCGCTTTTCGTAATACTTTTGTCTCTCTCTTCTGTCCGAATCCCAATATCTAGGGGAGCAGGCTTACCAACAGCAGCCTACTGCTCAATCAGAACCCGTTGCCGGTGCCAGTAAAGCTTGCACAGCGCCAATTGAGGCCTCTTTACCGCTAAACGGTCTAGAGCGCCAAACCCAATCACCTGTTTGAGCTTGGGCAACACCGCTAGCGCTCAGTCTTACCATAATCTCAAAATTTTCGGCGCTAGAGAGCTTGCGCGTATCACTCATGCTGACTAAATCATCAATACGCACCAAGAAAGGCATCAGCGCAGCAGGTCTGCGCACCGCGGCATAGGGCATACCACCTCCAACAGGACGAGCAACCACAAAAACTGTGGCTGCTTTATCCACTTGAGCTGCAACCCCTGCCGACGCAGACACTTCAACACTGATACCTTGGGGCTGAGGTGACAGCGTTTCTCTAAGTTTGACAATCGTCTGAATAGTGGCAACTTGACGGCGTGGATCGCGCAACCCTGACAATGACTGATTCAATAACTTAATGGCCGTGGCTGATTCGCCTTCGCTAATCGCTGCAATGGCAAGGATTTCTAAGACGCTGTCGTTGCTGGGGTCAACCTTGAGAATTTCCTCGGCAAGGCTTTTACTAGTGGCATCTAGCACGCCTTTATTTGCCATGTATCGCGACTGCAGCCAATAAAACTTAACACTGATATCGTTCTCAACCAGAGCGTTGGTATTCGCGAAAGCTTCCGCTGCCTGAGAGAAATTACCGAGCTTGAGACGGCTATGGCCCAGCAAATACCAGCTCTTAGCGTCGTCGGCGTTGTCAGCTAGCCAATTTTCTAAGAGTCCCTGCCAGCTTAAAATGTCTGCTTCATCAGCTTCCATTGAAAGCTCTAAAACAGCTTCAGCACCGCGAATTTCCGGCAACCGATATTCGCCTAGGTTGCTGTAAACGAATGTCGACAGAGCCACCAAGACCAAGCTGGCAGTAGTTAAATATTTACGCGCTAGGGCATGAGCATCTTTAGAGCCATTATCCTTCTCGCTATACACCCCTTCTAAATGCCCGGCTGCCTCTTTTGTTTCTTGAGCATCTGGCATTTCCGCTAAAAGTATGGCGCCCAATTCGGCTTTTATTTCCTCGCGAACGTCCAAGTCCGCGGCGTCATCCTCTAGCTCAGCTAAACGGCTACGGTACCAACGACTCGTGGAATCTCCGCGCGTGTCCAAAACCTCCGCGCCGCTGCGCATAAAGATTGGTAAAATAAGAAATGCCAATCCCAGCACAGCTAAAATCACAAAGCCCAGCATTACTTCTCCCCGAGTAGGGAAGCTATCCGCCCGCGATCAGCATCAGAGAGCACCACCGACGTTTGTTTACGAGCGCGGCTAAGCAACCTTCCGACTATCGCCAGCGCCAAAAGGCCAATCCCTATGGGAGTTATCCAGATATACCAAGTTTGCGCAGAAAAAGGTGGGTCGTAGAGGACAAAGTCTCCATACCGCTCACGTAAATAGTCGCGAATTTGCTGGTCGGAATAACCTTCACTTACCTGCAAACGGTACACCGTACCCCGCAAATCTTTAGCGATGGGCGCATCGCTACCTGCCAAATTAGTGTTTAGGCACTTGGGGCAGCGGAACTCTTCTATTAGCCCCTTGTAACGCCGCTCTTCAGCTTCATCTGCAAAAGGGTAGATATCTATTTGAGACTCTGCATGGGTCATTGCACCGCTCAATATGAGCAAGCTAACCCAACAAGAAAAAAGTATGGATAAAGGTCTAGCGCAAAATATTCGGGATAATATGCTCATCAGCGCCCTGCACCTGATTGCCCGCGCATTTCAATCTCAAGCGCCTCAAATCTCGGCACCAGTTCGTTTTCCCAAATGCGCAGGTTAATATCACCAACTCGTTTATAAACCACTTCTCCGGCTGCGTTGAGCAAAAAAGTTTCTGGCGCGCCATACACACCTAACTCAATACCCAACGAGCCGTCACGGTCATCAAGCACATAGTCATAGGGGTTTCCATATTGCACCAGCCACTGGGTCGCGCGTTCGGGAGTGTCTTTGTAATCTACCCCCACCATCAGCACATCGGTTTCGGCAGCAATACGCATTAACTGTTCGTGCTCGCTCTTACACGTAGGGCACCATGTGGCCCACACATTGACCAGTACCGGCCGCCCGAGCAACTCAGCTTTAGTGATTTTAACCCCTGGTTGCAAAAGCAAAGTAGCGGAGAACTCTGGGAAGGGCTTACCCAGCAGCGCCGACGGCAATTGGTTTCGCGCATCTAAACTAAAGCCCAGGTAACCCAGAGCCAAAATCGAAATGAATATACCCAGAGGCAGAAAAAGACTGGCGCGACTCATACTTGTGCCTGTACTCCAGCTGTTCTGGATGCAGCTTTAAGCGGAATTTTGCGCTCGCGTGCCCGCAGGCTTTGATACCTTCGATCAAAAATCGCCACAACACCGCCTAGCGCCATGAGGAGTGCACCTAACCATACCCAACGCACCAAAGGCTTGTAGTGCAAGCGTATTGCCCAGGCTCCATCTGCCAGCGGTTCACCAAGCGAGACATAGGTATCTGCCAATAGCCCTGCCTGAATACCAGCTTCAGTCATCACATTATTACCCGCAAAATAGCGGCGCTTTTCTGCCCGTAACTCGTAGCTTCCAGCAGCCTCTGGCTCTACCAGAAAAACACCCTGTTGCGCCGAATAGTTTGGCCCTTTGGCCTCTACAACACCTAAAAATGTCACGCGCTGATTAGCCAGCATAACTGAATCCTGTGGTGCCATGCGCACGTCTGACTCTTCAGACTGAGAAGCGGTAATCGCAATACCAATTATACAGACCGAAAAGCCTAAGTGCGCTAACGACATACCTATGTAAGCCATTGGCAGGCTAGCGCCCTTTCGCAACCGCTTAAAAAGATCGGCAGTGTGACTAAGTACCACCCAGGTTCCTAAGCCAACAGCGGTGGCAACCACTACTGAAGTTGGGTCTAACACGAACCAAATAAGTACGGTAAATACCGCCGCTAAGAGCAAACTAATTCCTGCTGGACGTAAAGCCTCGACTTTGGTTCGCTTCCAATTCAATAGCGGCAAAATAGACAGCGCAATCGCTAGCAACAAGCCCAAAGGAACAAAGAACTTATTGAAAAAAGGCGTGCCAATCGATATACGGCCACCAGTGATCGCTTCATAACCAATAGGCGCCATCGTGCCCCAAAGGACAACCGCTAAACTAACAATCAAGATCACATTATTAATGAGCATAAAAAATTCTCGACTCAAAAAATTGTAAGCTACTTGGGTAGAATTTTGACCCGCGCGCAGCGCATACAAGGTCAACGAACCACCCACCACTAAAGCTAAAAAAATCAAAATATACATGCCGCGCTCTGGATCAACCGCAAAGGAATGCACTGAGGTCAGGACCCCTGATCGAACAATAAATGCACCGAGCAAGGAAAATGAGAAACCGGTAATCGCCAAGAGCAACGTCCAACTCTTAAAGGTACCGCGCTTTTCAGTCACAGAAAGCGAATGAACCAATGCAGTCGCCGCCAACCACGGCATAAAGGAAGCGTTTTCTACTGGATCCCAAAACCACCAACCACCCCAACCTAATTCGTAGTATGCCCACCAACTGCCCAGTGTAATGCCAGCAGTCAAAAAGGCCCATGCCATATTGGTCCAAGTGCGCGACCAGCGCGCCCATGCGGAGTCAACTTGTCCTTCTAGCAGTCCGGCCACAGCAAAAGCAAAAGGCACAGCCAGACCAACATAGCCCATGTATAGAAGTGGTGGGTGCACAATTAAACCAAAATCTTGCAGCAGCGGATTCAAATCAGCGCCATCTGCAGGCGTCATGGGAATTAGGCGTATAAAAGGATTACTAGTGAACAGAGAAAAGCAAATAAAGCCCAAATTGAGAAGCGCCATAATGCCAAGTACTTTGGTAAAAAAGCTGACCGGATATTGCTGGCCACGCAAAGTGAGTGCCAGCATCCACCCGCTCATAATCAAAATCCAAAGCAAGAATGAGCCTTCATGCCCCCCCCACGTGGCACTGACCTTATAATACCAAGGCATCAACGAGTTGGAATTATTGGCTACGTAAGCAACAGAAAAATCATCGGTTGCAAAGGAAAAAACCAACGCACTAAATGACAGCAGAGTTAGTGCAAATTGACCCACGGTCATAGACACAACGCTGCGTTGCAGAAGCGTATTACGGGTATTAGAGAGACCTATTAGGGCGGCGAACAAACTTAAAGAGCCTGCAATTACTAGACTAAAATGCCCTAGTTCAGGAATCACAGTGAATCCCCTTTTCTAGCTCTAGGATCTATTGATGGCGGTGGTTTATAGGACTGAGGACCGGCCTGCATATCAATATCTAACAGCTCTGGGGGCATATAATTTTCATCGTGCTTCGCTAGCACTTCTTCGGCTTGAAAAACGCCTGTAGCGTCCATTTTTCCTTCAACTAAAATACCCTGACCCTCGCGAAATAGGTCAGGCAAGATCCCGGAATAAGCCACGGCGAAAACTGCGCCTTGATGGTCGGTCAATTGAAAATCTACCGCTAAGGAGGTGCCACTGCGCTGTACGCTGCCATCTAACACCATGCCGCCCGCTCTGACTTTTTGGCCAGGGGGAATCTTGCCGGCTACGACATCTGCCGGTGGATAAAACATATTCATGTTTTCGCCTGAAACCAAAATCAATAAGCTGGTCACCCCAGTGGAGACTATGAGAAGGAAGAGAGTTAAATATAGGCGATGTTTACGTTTCGGATTCATTGCCAACCTCCTCTTTTATTTGCACGCCAGAGATCTGCTCCGCTTGCCTACTCAACATTGCCCAACGAATATTCTCTTCAACATTAAGCGCCGTCCTCCGGGTAATAAAAAATGCGCTCAGCAATACCACCAATGTAGAACCGTACGCCACCCAAACATACAGTCCGTGGCCGCCCATGCGAAGAAATTCAGCAAAAGAATCGAAGTACATTTTCAGCCTTTTTCACGGTTGGATGAGGAAGGTTTGGCCGAGTTGACTAAAACACCTTTGCCTTGCATTAAATCGGCAACCCAGCGACTAGAAGATTCGCGCGTTAGCACTTCAAAGCGCATACGCGACAATACTTGGTGCCCAGCAAAGCAGTAAAAACCTAGCACCATAATCAGTAGCGGCAGCCACATCTCTGCAGGCATAGCGGGTTTTTCGGTTAGTGAGAAAGAAGCTGATTGATGCAGAGTGTTCCACCACTCAACCGAGTATTTGATAATAGGAATATTTATCGTACCCACCAAGCTGGCCAACGCACTCGCCCGGGCACGTAAATTCAAGTCAGGAATGGCTTCACGCAGCGCATAGATGCCAATGTAAAGGAACAGTAGTATCAGCGTAGAGACTGTGCGCCCATCCCACTCCCACCAACTGCCCCAAGTGGGCTTACCCCAGACGCCGCCGGTAAACAGAGCCAATGCGGTTAAAATCATGCCAAGTGGAAGACAGGCGCCAATTGCCACATCGGTCAGTTTCATGCGCCAAACAAGGCCAATAAATCCCGCCACGCCCATACCAATGTAAAGGCTTTGCGCCACCATAGCTGCCGGCACATGGACGTACATAATTCTGAAACTATTGCCCTGTTGATAATCTGCCGGAGCAAAAGCAAGCCCCCACACAACCCCTGCTACCAACAACAAAAATGCGCTCGCACCAAAAAAAGTCACCCAACCTGATGTCATCTGATAAAACCACCGGGGGGAACCTAGCTTGTGCCAATACTCTTTGAGTTTCTGGTTTAGCTTCACGCTAACGCTGCCTCTGATTAATAAAGGTTAAACAAATAATTTTAAGAGTTTTGAACACAGACAATTACTGCATCTCAATGCTGATTTTTAAACCAGCTAACGCCGCAAACGGCGATACGAGGAGAGCCGCCAGCGTGATTAAGGCCAGCCAATAAATCTGGTAGGAATAGTTTAATCCGGCACTGGCAGCGTTGACTATATCTGTGCCAAAAATAAGTACCGGCAGAAACAGTGGCAATACCAATAACGCTAAAATTATACCGCCGCGACTAAACCCTACCGTGATGCCTGCACCAATACTGCCAAGCAGGCTCAGTGCCGGCGTACCCAATAATAACGCCAGCATAGTACCGGGCACAGCCGACCAAGACAGCCCTAACAGTGGCCCAATAACAGGAGTAGCGAGCACGATAACCAAGCCAGTGCCCATCCACTGCACAAAAATTCTAATCAACACCGCGACAAAGGGCACATCCGCCATAATCATTACTTGCTCTAACGTGCCGCTGTCGTAATCTCGACGGAACATAGCGTCTAAGGACAGCAGTTGAGTAAACAAAACTAACACCCAGAGAATGCCGGATGCTCGTTCAGACGATTCTGCCACCAACTGCGGCGCAGCTATTGCAAACAGCAGCGTGCTAAGCAGCAAAAATGCCAATGGATTAACGATACTAGATCTCGCCCGCAGCAGTATCCTCCATTCCCGCAAAAGCAGCGCGCCTACCATGATAAAGCCTGTTCCAACTGCGGCCTTAAGTTCAAAATTGTTTTCTGCGGCACGTTCAAATCAGTATGGGTAGCGCAAGCGACAATGCCGCCGGATTGGCAATGTTCAGCAATAATCTCATTGAGCAGGCGTTGGGCATTCGTATCTAGTGCCGTGAGGGGTTCATCCAGCAACCAAACCTTTCGTGGACTAAGTATCCAACGAATCATGGCTACACGACGCTGTTGTCCCGCGGACAGCTTGCCACAGGGTGTGTGGACTAAAGGTAATATACCCAACCTAGATGCAAACGTTACTGCTCGCGAGGGTTCGAAGGAACAACCCTCTAGCCCGGCAAACCAGGCGAGGTTTTCGAGAGGGGTCATTAATTCGTCTAGGCCCAAGCGGTGGCCTTGGTAAACTCCCGGTGGGCAGTCAAAACCACCACTATACTGACTGTGCAAACCAGCTAAGGTTCTCAGTAAGGTCGATTTCCCTACGCCGTTTGCGCCCAAAATTTCCAAACAGGTACCGGCTTCTACAGCCAAATTCACTTCTGCAAATAGCACTCGCCCATCACGTTGGCAAACAAGGGAGTCAAATTGCAATGTAAGCGAATCTGTCACGATATGAGTCTGCATAGATATTCTTGAGCAAACAATATTCTACCCCATATTACTCGACTACAGGCGCTAAAGTGGCCGCAATCTGGAAATATAAGGGCATTAAGCCTAGTCCAGAATATATCGGGCACCGAGATAAAATTGACGTGGCAGCGCAGGGAAATAACGATAGTTGCCAAAAGCAAAGTCTGCCCGATCAGCATAACGCTCATCCAGCACATTCATCACTCGCAAAGAAAGTTCTGCTTTGTCAGTGGCCTGCCACTGGACGCGCCAGTTCAGAACAAAGTGCCCGTCGTATTTCGCAGTATTTGCAGCGTTAACATAATGGGAGCCTACACCGCTTAATTCTAGCTCTTGCTCTGCACGCTCACCCAACTTAGAACTCCATCGCACCTGACCTAACCAGCGCGGGGCAGAATCAAGGAAGTTGCCATCAGAGATTTGTTCACGCCCGTCAGCTGCACGGTCAAAGTCATATTTGTGTTCAGCGTAGCTGGTGACTAAGTCAAATCTATGCGATCCGACCTTTACGTTACCAGAGAACTCAACCCCTACTGAGCGAGTGCGACCATCACTGACGTTGAAGGCTTCAGAATCGCGCAAGATAAAGTTACGTGTTTTTTCTGCGAAAGCTGCCACCCTCAAATTGTCATTTTTGTATCCTACTTCCAATGCGTTCAGGCGTTCACTATTAAGGTCTGCAATGGTTTGCCCACCACGTAATCTGTAGAGCTCTGTCACCTGAGGGGGACGGAAACCGGTGCTCATTGTTGCGTAGGCCATCGATGCGTCAGCTAGATCACGTTCAAAACCAATGCGCGCACCGACATTACTAAAGTCGTCTTCTCGATTTGCAGGGCGAGTGTACAAGCACCCTCCTCGACTACAGGTTGTACCGTCATCCCGAGTGTTACCGATAATATGGTTGTTACTGTAATCGTAATTTAAGTACTCGAGGCGCAGACTGTTGATTACGCGCCAATCATCAGAAAGACTGTGAACTAGGTCATAAAATCCAGCAATTAGCTGGCTGTCTACATCGTAGTCATAATGCAAACCCGCCGGGCGAGTCGCCACTAAAAAAGCGCTGCCAGTAGTTGGTGATGCTTGGAACTCTCTCAATCCACCAGACATAAACTCGATTTGACCGCCCAAATTAAGCTGGGTATCGGAACGACTAAGATCGTAGTCGACAATTAAGCCACCACTGGTTTGGTTATTATCTTCTAGCGGTTGACCCGGTAAAAAGTGCTGTAAAAATTGCATCTTTGAACGGCGCAGATACGGCTTCAATGTCCACGCATCTTTTTGGAGTTCAGAGTTAATTCGTCCGGACCAAGCGTCTCTAAAGGCTTCGGGGTTGGGGTTTGATTTGCGCAATACCGAATCATCATAAGATTCAAAGCCGCCCACATAGCCGCCGGTTTCTTGATTTAGCAGAGTCATGGTCGCTTGGTTTTTGACTGCCCAACCTGCCAAATCTGTTAAGTGGCTCAGGTGTAATTTCTGCTGGCCATACCCAGAATCTGCGCGATAACCACCGGAGCTCGCGGTAACCAAAGAAATACCGAATTGGTGATCCCCGACTTGCGTGTTCGCTTGCAGACTCACTCGATGAAAATCGTAGGGCCCCACTTCAACACCAACGACGTTTTCACTGGGTACGGGGGTAATGACGTTGACCGCTCCGTGGAGCGCGTTCCCTCCTAAAACTGCGCTAGCTGGGCCGCGCCATACTTCAATGGCAGCCGCCTGCTCGGTATTTAATTCGAACAAATTATTAATATTACAGAAGCCGTGGGGACGCAGAGGAATGCCGTCTTCTAGGAAGGCGAACTCGCCGCAGGCACCAGAACCGGTATAAATAGAAGAACGAATAGCCGTTAGGTGTTCTTGTCCAGAACCTTTATTTACCCAAACGCCAGCCACTCTATTCAACAGGTCGCTGGGGTGCGTTGCTGCGACCTTCGCAATTTCATCACTATCCAAGACCGTGATACTGCCACTGGTGCCGAGCCGGGCTTGGATAGAACCGCTACTGATCACCATGACTTCTTCTATCGCACTATCGACTGCCTGCGTCCTCCACTCGTCTGCAATAACACCGAAGGGCAACGTTGCAGCCCCGACTAATGCTAGCGTGGAGAGACTTTGGATTATTTTTTTTGTGCCCGACATACAACTATTCCCTAGAGAAGCTTCAAAATTTGCGGGGAACCTTACCGAGCATTCGCGCCCCTTGCAATTATCCCGACCGAAAATCGAAAAATGTCTAAAAGACGAGCCTCGAAACTCAGTAAAGATAGCAGCCGAGTCGAACAAGAATTCTTGCTAGGGGTCAACTATGTCCTGCAACCTGGTTTGGAAGAATAGGTTAAAGCTTTGCCCTGGCTCTAAGGGTTTTAGATGGTCCCAGCGTAACCAGCGCCAACCACCTGCTTGACCTGCCTGAGAGGAAGCGGCAACGAACTTCTGTCCATCAGCCGACACAGAGAAAGCATTAAGAATATCGGTTTGCAAGAATGATTCGGGCGCCAAAATACAGCCTTGGGGAACCTTATCTTCTATCCGTAGATGCCCAACAGGTACAGTGTATTGACCATTATTTTTTACCTTCAGCGAATAAAGTAGTTTATCGCCAGGCGCTACAAATGCCGCTTCTACCCACTCATAACCAGACTCAACGATGACATTTGTCCACGGCCTATTTAAACCTTGGGCATTCTTCCCCAGTACTGGCTTAACCTTTACTACGGACGCCACAACCTGCTGTTTGTACACAGCGCTAGTAATAGAGACTTGCGCGCTGACACTGCAAACCCAAAAAGTGGCGATAAACCCAACACTACATAACGAAGATGCTTTTAACGAAGATACTCTCACCAATTTCCCAATACCTCTGCTGTTAACGGGCAATCATACTCTTTGCCTTTACCGCCTGTTCGGTCGTTTAGCTAAACTGTGTTAGCCCGAGGCCAACACTATGTCTATGTGTTCGTTCTCTGGGTAATAACAAATTTCTGCATCGCCCTTGCGTAACATCGCTATAACCCGCTGACGCTTCTCATCTAATGTATAGTCATGGTGACCATAATCCGTTCCTTCACGAAGAATAAACGCATCCACTACTCCTAAGAGGGCTGTCTTTGATAACTCATCCAAGGGTACGGTAATCATGTTTTCATTGTCCGCATGGGGCACACTCGACTACCGAACCTCGGTGATATCAATACTTCGTCTCTCTATCTCCAGCGCCTCAACGCTGCGTTTCTCAGCAATCAACCCTTCAAAGTCATAGTGCCGTCTGTCGCCCAAATGAGATAACGTTACACTATTAATACTGCGGGCAACGTTCTCTACCCGGCCTGGATTGCTCTGATCCCAACCCACTAACATTTCTTTGATCACCTGACGCTGTAGGTTATCTTGCGAGCCACACAAATTGCAGGGAATGATGGGATATTGAGCATAGTCTGACCACTTACTGACTAATGACTCTCGGCAATAATAGAGTGGACGGATCAAAATATTGCGACCATCGTCGCTGCGCAGCTTAGCCGGCATTGCCTTGAGCTTGGCGCCATAAAACATGTTCAATAGCAGCGTTTCTACAACGTCGTCAGCGTGGTGGCCCAACGCAATTTTGGTAGCGCCAATTTTTTGCGCGTGGTTGTATAAAATGCCTCTGCGCAGCCGCGAGCATACTGGACAAGTAGTCTTTCCTTCTGGAGTTAACCTCTTAACGATACTGTAGGTATCTTGCTCGATAATGTCATAGGGCACGCCTACCCTGTCCAAATATTCAGGCAGAATCTTTTCTGGAAATCCGGGTTGCTTTTGGTCCAAGTTGACCGCCACCACCTCAAAACTGATCGGCGCGTGCTGCTGAAAACTCAGCATCATATCTAATAGCGTGTAAGAATCTTTCCCGCCAGAAAGGCAGACCATAACTTTGTCGCCTTCTTCGAGCATGGCGTAATCGGTTAACGCCTCACCGACTAGTCGCCGCAATTTCTTATGGCACTTGTTTTTTTCGTACTGACCTTTGCGTGGATCCGTAATGCTCGACCTGTGTAAACCCATCTTTCAACCTTAATTAGACCACCTGATAAAGCAGTCCTTCACACAAGTGACGCACCGCGGCTTTAGTTTAACCCGCGAAGCACCATCATGGGTGGGGTATCTACCAAACTTCTACTGCCCAATAAGCCCACAGTTGCGATAATCAGCGCCCCGGCCACCGGCCCCAATAGCCAAATCCAGGGATGCAGCGACGCGCTGAGATTAAATACCTGGCTCTGCAAGATACCTACGGTTAACTCGGCGCCAAACACCGCAACAATGCCAGCAAAGGCGCCTAAAAGAAGAAACTCTGCCGCTAAAGAGCTGCCAATTAGCTTTCGGCTACCGCCCAGAGCGCGAATAAGTGCGTGTTCAGACATCCGAGAATCTTTACTTGCTTGAATACTGGCCACTAGCACTAAGCAACCGCTAATTAATACCAAACCTAACACTAACTCCACTGCTTGACTGACCTGAGCGACAATCTCCTGAATTTGCGCTATCAACGCATCGATTTCAATCACAGTAATGGTTGGATATGCCGTTAACAACTCGTTAAGAAACCGCTTATCTGAGCGCTGCAAAAAGAAGCTCGTCATATAAGTTGCAGGAAAGTCTTTCAGCGCACCAGGAGAGAAAATGATGAAAAAGTTAGGGCTCATACTCTCCCATTCTAATGTGCGAATACTGGTCACCTTAGCCATGATCTGCTGACCACCAATATCAAACTGCAGGTCATCCCCCAAAGAAATCCCCCAACTTTTAGCATAGTCAGCTTCTAGTGACACCTGAGGAGCTACTGTGCCTTCGGCCCACCATTGCCCTTCTACAATGGCATTACTTTCGGGAGGGTCAACAATCCAAGTTAAATTGCGTTCAGAAGTCAGCCGCGAGCCGCCGCGCTCACGCTGCAAACCGTCTTGCCATAGTTTGGCAGAAATGTCGTTCACCCCGATAACACGCCCACGAATCATCGGGTACAAAAAGTCTCCTTGAGTGGCACGTTTCTCTACCAGCTGACGAACACCGTCCACCTCATCTGCGGCAATGTTCATCACAAAGTGGTTGGCCGCATTCTCTGGAATCTGCGAGCGCCACTCAGTAATCAAAGCAGTCCGGATAAGGACCAATACCAAAAGCAACATGATGGCTAGGCCAAAAATAAGAATCTGAGCAGTGTTTTCACTGCGTCTGCGCTGCAGTCCGGCCAGCGCCAAACGCCAACCGCTCTTAGCCTGCATGCCGACAACCCGCCCGCTGCGCAGCAGCAGATTCGCCAGCACGCCGAAAACTAGGGAAACCCCAGCGATACCCGCCAAAGTCCAAAATGTAAGAAAAAGGTCGTTGGTATACCAAACCAACAAAACTAAACTGCCAGCAATGCCGGCACCGTAAGAGATCCAGCGGCTCGCCGGTGATTGGCCAAGATCACGACGAATGACCCGCATGGGAGAAATATCTTTCAAGTGAATAAACGCTGGCATAGCAAATGCTATTGCACAAATTAGGCCTGTTGTTGCACCTAATAAAAAGGGCCGTGCTGTGGGGCTAGGCAATTCCACAGAAATTAAATTGCCCAGTAACTCAATAATAATAACGTGCAACAAAGCGCCAGCACCTAGACCAAGCACAATAGCAACACTGCCTACCAATAACAGAAGAGACAAAAAACCGTAAAGTATTTGTTTGGGAGTAGCCCCAAGGGTTTTCAACACACCGACATGATCAAAGTGACGCTGCGCATAACGATGCGCACTAAGCCCTACGGCCACACCAGCCAGTAACACCCCAAGCAAACCGCCTAGAAGTAAAAAGCTCTCTGCCCTGTCTAAAGCGCGGCCAATGCGCGGACTGCTCTCGCGAATACTCACCCAATTATAATTCGGCGCTAAATCCAATTGCTCCTTAAGGCCTTCTAAATTATCTTCTGCGCCAGCAAGCAATAAGCGGTACGACAATCGACTACCCGGTTGCACAACTTCCGTGGCAGGCACATCGACCAAGTTCATCAATAGGCGCGGACCTAAATCAAAAAACGAACCGCCCCTATCAGGTTCTGCCACGAGTACGCGAGCAACTTTCAGCTCTGCCAAACCCACTTCGATAAGGTCGCCGGATTTAACATTCATGGCTGGAAAAAGTCTGGAGTCTAGCCAAACTGTGCCTGGTTCAGGCACTTTGTCAGTGGGCGCACCTCTCGCAAATGGTACATCGCCCACTATTAAATTGCCGCGTAAGGGATAACCTTGGTCTACGGCTTTTACGCTAACCAACTGATTGGTATCGCCGGCGAATACCATGGACGGAAATACTAAAGTTTGCGCCACTTCTAAGCCACGCTTTTGGGCAGCTAACGTGAACGCTTGGGGTATTTTTTCTCCACTAGATATTTGCCGGTCTGCGGCTAAAAAGTTGGATGACTCTTGGACCAAGGCAGTCTGTAATCTGTCTACAAATAAGCTAATGGATGTCACCGTACCCACCGCAACCAGCAGCGCAACCAGCATCAGGCCCATTTCTCCAGAACGAATGTCGCGCCAAGCCAATCTGAGAATCAGCGACAAACTCATGCTTGGATCTGCCCAGCAGCAATGGCTATAGTCCGGGCGCAACGTTCTGCTAAGCGACCATCATGGGTCACCATAATAAGTGTCGTACCAAATTCGCGATTTAGATCAAAGAGCAAGTCACAAATGAGATCGCCAGTCTGCGTATCTAAGTTTCCAGTAGGTTCATCAGCAAACAACACTGTTGGTGCTGAGGCAAAAGCTCGGGCTATTGCCACACGCTGCTGCTCGCCACCAGACAATTGCCGAGGATAATGATCAATGCGATCCGCCAACCCAACCTTCGCTAACAACTCTGTTGCTTGGGACTCAGCTAAAGTATCGCCTCGCAGTTCTACCGGAAGCATGACATTTTCTAGCGCGGTAAGAGAACCGAGTAACTGAAAGGACTGAAAAACAAAGCCTACGTGCAATCCACGTACCTTCGCACGGGCTTCTTCGTCTAAACTAGAAATTTCTTCGTCAACCAAAATCACCCGACCGGAAGACACTTCATCTAAACCCGCCAATATCCCCAGTAAAGTAGTTTTACCTGAACCAGACGCCCCTACGATTGCAACCGTTTCACCTTGTTTGATTTCTAAATCAATGCCATCCAAAATAACCAAACTTCCGGCAGCAGTTGGGACAACTTTTTCAACAGCTTCGACCCTTACAACAGTTCGACTCATACGGTTTTTCTCTATGTTTCAATCTATAAGCAAAAATATACTGAATTCCATGTACAACCATGAGACTTCATCTAAGCCACAACGTATCTCAATGAATGTCAAAATATTGTGCTTTATATTATGCTTTGCCTGTCTTTTGCTGGTCGGCTTGAATAGTACCTCTCATGCTGCGAATACAGAATCCGAAGTAATGGTTTCCGCACAAACACCTGCTAAAACGCTCGTTGTCTTCGGCGACAGCATTAGCGCTGGCTATGGTATGCAAATAGAGGAAGGCTGGGTCAATCTAATGGCCATCACTTTAACTCAACAAGAAAAAAATTGGCAGGTTATCAATGCCAGCGTTTCCGGTGAGACGACAGGAGGCGGGGTAGCTCGACTACCCGGCGTTTTGGCCGCAACCTCGCCTCAAATAGTAGTCATTGAGTTAGGGGGCAATGACGGTTTGCGTGGCTATCCAATCAGCAAGATGAAAAACAATTTGAGCAAAATGATCGATCTTGTGGTGGCGGCCAACGCCCAACCAGTAGTAGTTGCGATGCGCATTCCGCCAAATTATGGACCACGGTATAGGAACGCCTTTGAAAAAGTTTTCACCGAAGTGAGCGCTGCCAAGGGGGCTATTTTAGTACCTTTCTCATTAGACGACGTGGCGGTAACACCGGGGCTGATTCAAAAAGATGGCATTCACCCAACGGCCAAAGCTCAGCCCTTGTTGGTAGAGACGTTTTTGCCATTTATTGAGCCTTTGCTTTAAGCAGCAGAAGTCAGCCCGCAATAATCTATGCGTAAGGACGATTGCTTACTTGGACTGATTTTTAGGATTGTACCCGATGTGATCGCGGCCTTGCTCAGCGGCAAGACGTACCTGACGCTGACGCTCTCGAAACTGCACCCGGCGATCTTTACTGGTTAAATCTAGGCAGTAAACACAACTCACTCCGCGCTCAAATTCAGAACTAGCCAGTTCTTGCTCAGTGAGCGGATGGCGACAGGCATAACATTGCTGATATTGGCCTTGAACCAAGTTTTCATCTAACGAAACCCGCTGATCAAACACAAAGCACTCACCCAGCCAGCGTGAGTCGGCGTTTTCTGTGTCTTCCAAATACTGTAAAATGCCTCCGTCTAACTGAAAAACCTCTTCAATACCTTGCGCGCGCACGTAGGCTGAAGCCTTTTCGCAGCGAATGCCGCCAGTGCAAAACATGGCTACTTTTTGGTGTTTGCCTGGGTCCAAGTTTTCTTTAACCCACTGTGGGAATTCTCTAAAACTTTCAGTTTCAGGTGAAACAGACTGTTCAAAGGAACCTATATCGATTTCGTAGTGGTTGCGTGTATCAATGACCAGCACTTTAGGATCATCTATCAATTCATTCCAACGCTGAGCATTCACATGCTCGCCGGCAAGCGACATATCTAAATCACTTACGCCAAAACTGACGATCTCGGGCTTTACCTTGACTTTGTAACGCAAGAAACCGCGATTCTCCTCGTTTACCGCAGACCACTTAAAGGTCATTTCACCGTAGCGCTGCTGCAAAAACTTTACAAGTTTCCCCAGGCCATCCTCAGAAGCGATAACCGTGCCGTTTATGCCTTCCAGAGCCAGCAAAATAGTGCCTTTGAGGGCAATGGTCTCGCCAAAAACCTCAATCTCATCGCGGTCTTGATCCGGCGAGGGCAGTTGGACAAATTTGTAAAATGTAAGCACGCGACGAGCGCTAGGGTACATCGAGACCTCCTTTCTTCAATATTTTCTGTTGTAGCACAGGGCTGCTTTTTAATGCTAGTTGCCCCCTCCAGCACATGGCGGCGACATAGGGGCTTGGCCGAATTTATCGAACCATTGCTGGGGGTCATAAATATGCAGCGCCAAGGCATGCATTCCACCATCAAACTCAGGCTGTAGAATTTCATTTAGCAATCGGTGTCGATTGATCCGCGACTGGCCTGCAAAGGACTCACTCACAGCAACTACTTTAAAATGGCTCTCCGAGCCTTCTGGCACGTTGTGGCCACCGCTTTCGTCCAATACTTCTAGATGGGTCAATGCTAATGCCTGACTCAACGCTGCCTCAATACGTTCAACTCTTTTCATCATAAAGCCTTCGCATATATCTCAAAGCGGTGGAGTATAGAGGTCCCTTATACTTCGATCAAAATCAAACTGACATTATCCTTGCCGCCGGCTTCTAGCGAACACTGCAACAGTTCATCCGCACAGGCCTCCAAGTCAGCTTCTGCCATAAGCCGCTGCATGTGATCATGCTCCAGCTGATCAGAAAGACCGTCACTACACAGTAGATAACGACCGCTTAACAGACCGCTACGATAAATGGAGGGCGCCAGTGGCGTACGCAGGCCTAAGCCCTGGGTAAGCACATGGCCGTAGTGCTTGTGTACATCTACGCCTTCTTCCACCTCGCCAGCATCTAACATGCGTCTGGCTAAACTATGGTCTTGGGTCATTTGCGTTAAAACATCGCCAAAAAAGTGATACAGCCGAGAGTCGCCTACATGCGCCACCAGCCAACTGGTGCCAACTAAGCACCAAAGCACCACTGTAGTGCCCATCTGAGCATTCATTTCCATTAACTCGGACTGTCTTCGCACGGCTTCGTCCGCAGATTCAATAGCGGTAGTGATTGAGCCCTCGGACCGCAAAGGGTTACCCGTAAAATGTTCTCTGAAACTGTCTAAAGCGAAGTTACTGGCCATTTGCCCGCCCATGAGGCCACCCATGCCATCAGCCAATACGGCAACACCAAGGTCACTATCAAACCAAACTGCGTCTTCGTTGCGAATACGCACCAATCCTCTGTGGGTACGGGAGGTCATTTTCATCAAATTGCTCTAAAGTATTTCCAACGTATTTGGCAGATGGCTCTCGTTTGATTTTACAGCCATTTACTGTCTTTGTGCCAACTTTGCCGCAACCCGCTTGTTGAACAAATCACAAAGGTCTTATTCGTGGTTTCGGTAGACTAAGTTTCTTAACCTTTTTTGTACCTTTTTTGTACATTGCTTGGAGCAAAAAAAGGGTGGGTTAGGATATTGCACTCCGCTAAACTTATTCCAAGTCCTAAAACTTGCGATAAAGGTTAAAAATGCTGGCCATCATTTCTCCCGCTAAAACCCTAGATTTTAAGTCTCCTTTGGCGACAGAAAAATTCACCTTGCCTGATTTCGCGAAAGAATCTCAGGAACTTATAAAGACCCTGCGTAGCTACGATCCTGCAGCAATCTCTAACCTCATGGGGATAAGCGATAAGTTGGCGGCACTCAACCACGAGCGCTATCGCCAATGGGATGTTGGCGCTAGTGCAGATAAAGCACGGCCAGCAATTTTAGCGTTCAAAGGCGATGTTTATGTGGGTCTAGACGCCCCAACCATGCAAGCACGAGACTTTACTTGGGCGCAGAAGCACCTGCGCGTACTGTCAGGCCTCCACGGGTTACTCAAACCGCTAGACCGCATTCAACCCTACCGTCTGGAAATGGGCACTCGCTTACCAACCTCCAAAGGCGCAAATCTTTATGAATTCTGGGACAACAAAGTCACTGACGCGGTAAACCAAGGGTTAGCGGAGCAGCAACATAAAGTGCTCATCAACTTAGCATCTAACGAATACTACAAGTCGATCAATACAAATAAAATTGATGGCCGCATCATTACCATTAACTTTAAGGAATGGCGCAGAGAGGCGTATCGGTTTGTTTCATTTTCTGCGAAAAAAGCACGTGGACTCATGTCAAGATATATGATTAACGAGCGTATAACCGCGCCGAATAACCTTAAATATTTCGACTGGGAGGGTTATGGTTTCAACCAGGAACTCTCTAGCGATGACGAATGGATTTTCACCCGTAAACATACTTAGAAGCGAAATACTATGAACAACCCACAACAACAGGCACAAATAGAATTAGAAGCTGCAACGTTTCGGCGATTGCTAGCCCATTTAGATGAACGTAAGGATGTGCAAAACATAGATCTCATGATTTTAGCGGGATTTTGCCGCAACTGTTTGTCCAAGTGGTACAAGGCGGCGGCGGCCGAGCAGGGTCAAGACCTAGATTACGACGCTGCTCGAGAGAGGGTCTATGGTATGACTTACGCGGAATGGAAAGACAATCATCAACTAGAAGCCACACCAGAGCAGCTTTCTGCAATGCAGAAGGCGGACTAGGCGGACTTTTTCATGCAGCCAAGTGCCCAACAACCGCAACCCGCTACCACGCTTGGGCAGAATATTTGGCGCGACTGGAAAGGCGTCATTGTATTCGTTTTCATTATGGTGGTATTCCGCTCGGTTGTGACAGATTGGAATCAGGTCCCCTCCGGATCAATGCTGCCCTCTATTCTTATTGGCGATCGTGTCATCGTCGACAAACTTGCATACGACTTGCGCGTACCCCTGACATTGACTCGAGTCACTCAATGGAAAAATCCGCAAAGGTCAGACATCGTCACTTTTGAATCGCCCAAAGACGGATTGCTTTTGATCAAAAGAGTAATTGGTATCCCCGGTGATATCGTCAGCCTAAAAAATAATCGACTGAGTATTAACGGTGTTGCGGGTGACTATGAAAAGCTACCAAGACAGACTATGCATGCGCATCTGCACATGCCTTTTAGCCATACCGAGATATTTTTAGAGAAGTTACTGGGGCAAGAGCGCCTAATCATGTTGTTTCGTGATCCGTCAAAATCAACAGGCGCGTCTTTTCAGCCTATTACTGTGCCCCAAGGACACTATTTAATGTTGGGGGACAACAGAGACAATAGCGGTGACTACCGGGCCATTGGGCTTGTGCCTAGAGGGGCCATTATCGGCCGCGCGGAGAAAGTAGCGTTTTCACTTAATTATGACGACTATTACCTGCCCAGAGGAGACAGATTTTTAGCCGATCTAAAGTAAAAAAGAAACATAGGCGAGCACAATTTGAGCCGCTGAGCCAACCAGCTAGAAATACAACCCAGTCTAGTCAGGCCGACCACGTAAGCGCCGAACTAGCAGCTTAAAAAAAGACAACATTAACGCCCCAAAAAAACCAGCAAAAACCAATGCCACAACAAAAATAGCGCTGTAGGCTAAAAACTGAATTGTTTCTTCTGGATCAATACCGTATTGGTCACCTATCCAAACAATAGCACCAGATAAAGCCATTGTGCCAAGTACAATTGTCCTAGCAAGTCTGGCTGCAGAACCTTTTTGTCCAGTTGCGCGCTCGCCTGCGTGGGTACGCTCTCTTCGTGCTCTAACAGCGCGTGCCTTTTTTTCTATTGATTCAGTACTAATGTTTACTCTCGCATTGATTGTAGGAGTTCTACCTGGAGTGCAGTCTACCGTGCTTACCCGCCTTTGCCCAAATGGGCGCGTGAGCATTAACGCTGTCATTCAAAGTAACCCCGCGGAGCAGACATTAGAAGTTAGGCACAAAAAAGGTGCCGATTTAGGGTATGCTAGTCTGCTGCACAATCTGCCGATAGAATAATTGATCAAAGCCAACCTACCAAAATCAACCAGCGAGTATCGCTACGCCAGAATCATATTACTCTTAGCATTAGTATCCGTTGGTTTCGGTTTCACTGTATTGTTCGCCATTCTTGGGCCGTTAGGCAGAGAGGTTGGTTTTAGTGAATTGCAGATCAGCTCAATTATTGCCGCGTCTTCCTTAGTGGTTTTTCTTGCTACCCCTCGCTGGGGACGACTCAGCGATCGGGTCGGTAGAAAAAAAATCATGATCTTTGGCTTGATCGGTTACAGCTGCGGCAATCTGCTCTTTGCCATCGTCTTTCATGCGACGTTAGTAGGCATACTCATACCCCTAACGGGTTATCTTTTGCTCATGCTCACTCGCGTTATGCACGCATCAGTCATGTCCGCCATCATGCCAGCCAGCAGCGCATATATGGCCGATATAACTGACGTAAGCAACCGCACCAAAGGTATGGGCGCAGTAGGCGCTGCAAATAACTTGGGCGGCATTTTAGGCCCAGCAATAGGTGGACTATTGGCGGGGATCACGCTCCTTACGCCTCTATGGGTGGCATCAGGTTTAGCCCTCATCACTGCACTATTTGTCATTTTCTTCCTTCCAGACAGCCCCACTGCGACCAAAGCGCCTGAAAAAAAAGGCAAAAACTTAAGCTACTTTGACCCTAGAATTTTGCCCTTCATCATCGTTGGCGCGCTAATGTTTATGGGCATGGCTTTGGTACAGCAGACACTGGCTTTTCGTTTTCAAGACGTACTTGGCCTAACCGCGGTAGAAACCGCTCAGACCTTTGGCCTAGCCATGGGTTGTTCTGCCGCAGCATCTTTAGCCAGCCAAATAGGTTTAATGCAGCGCTTCGACCTGTCGCCCTTTCACTGGCTACGCATTGCTATGCCCATCCTCATTTTAGCTTTTGCATGTTTAGCTTTGGCTGATAATCAATACCTACTTTTAGTTGCAATGGTCTTACAGGGCGCAGGCATGGGTTTGGCGGGACCTGCGTTCATGTCTGGGGCATCTATGGCCGTTGAAGCCCATGAACAAGGCGCCGTAGCTGGCGTGGCTGGGTCTTGTGGGCCATTAGGCTTCACCATTGGCCCATTACTGGGCGGATTCTTTTATCAAATACAACCGGACCTACCCTACTGGTTCACCTTCGCTGTTTATCTGCCGCTATTTGCATTTGTTTTGAGTAAAACACCTACGAAAAAACGCCTGCCTTAGGCCCGACTTTTCCCCTATACCTGACCCCACTTTACCTAACGCTCTAACTAATACTGTAAGTTTCGGCTCTAAGAGAAACAGAAATACGCAACGTCAACGCCAGTCGCAAAATAGCAGGCAAAGCTGATTTCAACGAGTACAATCGAAGTGAGAACTTTCTATTCGTGCCACTATTTTGAGGAATACTCATGATCTACGCAGCGACAACTTCTATTAGAAAAATAATCAATCAATCAATCCAATCCTGCCTAAATGCGGCACTAATATGTGCAGTAGTGCTAACGCCAAGTTTTGCACTTGGTCACGGCGCGGCGCAGTCACCGTCTGACCAAAATGAACGAACAATTGATTTCCCAGACACGAGAGAATACAAAACTCTGGTTGTCGACCTCCACACCCACAGCGTCTTTTCAGACGGGCACGTATGGCCAAAAATCCGCGTAGCTGAAGCGCTGAAAGATGGCTTAGACGGCTTAGCGATCACCGAGCATCTAGAATACCAACCCCATAGAGCAGATTTACTTAACCCGAATAGAAACAGAGCGTATAATGAAGCTGCTAGCGCCGCTGAAGGTTCAGAGTTAATGGTAATCCGCGGCAGCGAAATTACTCGAAAGGCACCCGCAGGCCATATTAATGCGATTTTTATTGAAGACGCTAACAAGCTACTTAATGTTAAAAATCCACCTGAGGATAAATCTGATGTTCTAGGCTACTACGAGGCTGCCAATGCATGGCCTGCGCAAAGTGCGGTAGAGGCTGCTCACAAACAGGGTGCATTCATCTTTTGGAACCACCCCGACTGGACAAGACAAGCCCCCGATGGCATTGCTCGAATAAACGATTTTCACTCGCAAAACGCAAAAAATGGCATCCTTAACGGCATTGAAATTGCTAATGGCGATTACTATTCTGAAGAGGCATTTAGCATTGCCCTGGAACACGACTTAGCCGTGATTGGCGTTTCAGATGTCCACGATTTAATAGACTGGGACTACAAACCGCATGAAGGCGGCCACCGACCAGTAACCTTAGTTTTGGCCGAAGAAAGGTCTGTCGCCTCTCTCAAAGAGGGTCTATTTGCTAGACGCACGGTAGTCTGGTCACGTAATACCTTAATGGGCCGCGCGCCTGAACTGATCTCCGTACTACAAGCAAGCCTAACCGCTTCAGCCCTGACCTACCGCCCAGAAACCAGCGTTGCAATAGTCACCCTCAGCAATCACTCTGATATGAATATACAGCTTCGCTACACAGGGCCACACAGTCTTTTACTCGGCCCAGACCGTCTAACTGTGCCGCAACATGGCGAGTTCGAAATACACGTAAAGCCAGGGGAAGTAGTTGATACGTTGGACCTACCTTTTGTTGTGGAGAACGCACTGATGGCGCCGGGGCAAAACCCATCTATTACTTTGACCAGTAAGCGATGATTTAGAAACTCCACTTCCCACTCATGCAAGTTCAAAAATTTGCATAGGCCGGTTTGTTACAAAGACCAAATAAAAGAATAAGGAAAATCATAATGCAGCAACCCATTTGGCAGGCTCCAAGCGCAGAACTTTACGGAAAAATTGAAATTGCTGAAGGCGTATCTATTTGGTCCAATGTCGTCTTCAGAGCTGAGTCCTCACACATCGAAATTGGTGCTTTCACCAACATCCAAGATTTCACCATGATTCATATTGCAGATGGCCCAACGATCATTGGCGAGTATTGTTCTATCACTCACCACTGCACCATTCACGGAGCAACTATCGGCGACAACTGTCTGATTGGCATCAACGCCACCATTATGGATGGCGCAGTGATTGGCGACAATACGATAGTAGCCGGTAACAGTTTAGTCAGAGAAGGCGCTGTGATTCCACCCAACTCAATTGTTGCTGGCACCCCCGCCAAGGTCATAGCTCAGCGCAACAACTTTGTCGCTAACCGGCTTAATGCACTGGCTTACTACGACAATGGCATCGCCTATAGCCAGGGCAACTATCGAGTTTGGTCCGAAGATAAGCAGCAGGCTAAAATGGCCCAACGCAAAGCAGAGCTAGAGAAAATACAGGTCGGGCATTAATGCTTGCCGTCAGACCTCTCTGAATGCGCTGGCTGAATGCTCTAGCCGAATGTGCCACCTGAACTCGCTAGCGCTGACTTACAGCGCCTCACCCTTTATTTTGTTACTTTCACTTTCTGACTTTGTCCCCTTTTTATTAGGGTTGTTTTGTCGTTAACATTCTATTTTACCAAGGTTTATTTTTAATCTATTTATATTAATATATTTACCATGGTTTTATTGAATATTGGAATTTTACATGTCTTTGTCATTTTCTGCGTTTACACCCAAGCAGTGTTTAATTACCGGTAGCCTTGAAGAGGCAGCGCTGGCGGCCTTTCACCACCGAGAGGGCCAAAGCGCAGACTCGGTACTGATTTTTAACGATGAAACCTGCGCAATTATGGACATCGACCTCAGTGGCGATGCCGAGCTAGTGAGACGCAAAGCTGCCAGTTATCCAACATCTATCGCACCGGTAAAAAAAGGCCCTGGAAGACCAAAGCTAGGGGTCATCGGCAAAGAAGTGACGCTGTTGCCTAGGCACTGGGAGTGGTTGGCGAGCCAAAAAGGCGGGCCGTCGGTGACGTTAAGGAAACTCATAGACGCGGCACGGAGAGATCCGCAAGTTAACAAGCAAAATAGCCGTGAGCACGCGCAAAATTTAACCTACAAATTTTGTAATGCTATTGCCGGCGACCTGCCCGGCTATGAGGAAGCATTGCGTTGTCTTTATGCCAATGACCAAGCTGGCTTTAGCTATCATTTGAGTGGGTGGCCAATAGACATAGCTGGGCGAGCAAAAATTTTAGCCAAAGGGAGCTGGTAAACCTTGGGGAAAGCGAAAAGCAAAATAGTCGATGCTGCAAGAGTCCGAACTGTATATTCGACGAAAAGCCAAAATGCGCTAGGACTAAAAGAATGATCAGCGCTATCCGCCCTCAATGCGCGGCATAAAAAATACCTCGCTATCGTTTTGTAAAGTTTCGTACATAGCGTCCTGATAAATCAGGCCATCTATCGCTACCGAAGATCGCTCTAGCAGCGGTTCTAATTGGGGCCAACGAGTTATGAGTTCAGCGATCACATCCCGATAGTTATCTACAGGCAAATGTAGCTCTCGACAGCCACCCGTTAGCGCCACAAAATTTTCCGATAACACCACTTTTACCATAACTACATAATCCGTTAGGTCCCTATCTTCGAGGCAACTTGCAAGCTTTCAACCTGACTAAAACTCTTTCGCATAATACTAATACTAGAACCAGCAGCAAGACTCGGATAATCACCCTAATAAAAAAAGGGGCCAAAGCCCCCTTTCTAATTGTACCTAAGCACATTCCCTAAAGCGCAAATACTAGCCGTCGATTTGCGCCAGCAAACGCGGTGGCGACAAAGGCAATTCACAAACTCTTTGTTGTATCGATCTAGAGATAGCGTTAGTGGCAACAGCCAATGGTGCAACGATAGGCGTTTCACCCACGCCTCTAACCCCAAATGGGTGTATTGGGTTAGCCACCTCAACAATATGCGTATCAATCATTGGCAAGTCGGAAGCTACTGGGATTCTATAATCCAAGAAGCCGGCATTTTGCAAAATCCCAGCGTCATCGAAAATGTACTCTTCGTTCAACGCCCAGCCCAAACCTTGAGCTGCGCCGCCTTGCATCTGACCTTCAACATAGGCGGGGTGTATGGCCTTACCGGCATCTTGAATGGCGGTATAACTCAACACATCTACCTTGCCCGTTTCGCGATCTACTCGAAAATCACCAAAGTTCACAGAGAAACTTGCCCCGGCGCCTTGAGCATTAAGAGACGCTCGACCCTGAATAGGACCGCCGGTTTTAGCGGCCTTTCCGGCTAGCTCAGCAAGGCTCAACGGCTTCACGTCAGCGTTCACACCAGGGCCCGGAATTGCTTGACCGTCTTCCCATTCAACCTGGTCTTCGTCTAAACCCCAAGTCATGGCAGCACGACGCTTGCAGTCAGCTATGACATCTTCACAAGCTTGTGTCACCGCCATGCCAGTGGCAAAGGTCGTACGACTACCACCGGTGACATTACAAAATCCAGTGCTTTCCGTATCGCCCACTTGCGCACGCACATCTGCATATTCGATACCTAAAGTTTCAGCCGCCATAAGACACATAGACGCCCTAGAGCCGCCAATATCTGGACTGCCTTCGACAACCATGACGGTACCGTTGTCATTAATATGAACCTCGGCACTAGACTGCATGCCAACGTTAAACCAAAAACCTGCGGCAACACCACGGCCAGCACCTTCAGGAATGGGTGCGGCATAATTGGGATGGTTTTTAGCAGCTTCAAGACACTCTCTAAATCCAATAACAGGAAATTTAGGGCCATAAGACGCATGAGTACCCTCTTCAGCCGCGTTATGTAATCGCAGATCAATAGGATCCATATCTAAGATTTGCGCCGCTTCATCTAAGGCACATTCAAAGGCATGCATAGCTTGGGGTGCGCCTGGTGCGCGATAAGCCGCAACTTTCGGCTTATTCACGAGTACGTCAAAAGTTTCCACCAAAAAGTTTTCTAACTTATACGGTGCGTAAATAGTCATGGCGCCAGGCATATAAGGTGCACCTGCAAATGCGCCGGCTTCAAAAGCAATCCAAGACTGGGCAGCGGTTATGGTGCCGTCTTTCTTCAAACCCACTTTCACCCGCGCAACCGTGCCCGAGGCAGGACCAGTAGCTCGGAACACTTCTTCACGGCTCATCGTCATCTTGACCGGACGGCCGGTTTTTTCCGACAACATGGTGGCCAATGGCTCTAAATAGACGACAGTTTTACCACCGAAGCCACCACCAATCTCAGTGGCAACAAATTTAAGATCAGCAATATTTTTGTTTAGCATTTTTGCGGTGGCAGAACGAAACTCAAAGTGGCCTTGGGTGGAACACCAAACTGTGCCGCGTCCGGTTTCATCTATATTAGCAACACACGCGTGCGGCTCAATGTACCCTTGGTGGGCCATAGGACACTTGAACTCACGCTCAACAACGATATCTGCGGCAGCAAAGCCTTCTTCTAGGTTGCCGCGCTCTAGGCGACCAATGTTCGCGACATTGCTGGGATTTTCGGGTTTCTCAGGCAGATTGGTAAAGTTGTTCTCGTCTACCAATGGCGATGCATCTGCCATGGCTGCAACCACATTTAGTACCGGTGGCAGTGTCTCATATTCAACCTTAATAGCTTTCAAAGCTTCTTGCGCCAAACGCGGAGTAGAAGCAGCTACGGCTGCAACAGCATGACCGTGATAGAGCACTTTATTTCTGGCAATAACGTTTTTAGCAATATCTGTCAAAGATCCGCCGCCTTCGCCGCTGGCTTCGCCTTCTAAGGCGCCACCAGGAAAATCTGCGCCGCTGATTGCGGCAAAAACACCGGGGATCGCCAGCGCGCCACTTAAATCAACGCTCTTAATCTTTGCGTGGGCATGAGGGCTGCGCAGAACTTTGCCGTGAATCATGTTAGGTAAAATCATATCGGCGCCAAACTGAGCGCGACCCGTGACCTTATCAATGCCATCTGGACGTACAGGGCTCGTACCAATTTGCTTAAATTCTCTTGCTTCAGCCATTGCCAAACTCCTCGTCTCATTAAGATCTAATGACTTAAATTTAGCATGATACTGACCAATCTGGGAGCGCCAAATGAAGGTATCGCAAAGTTAATAGAAGCGCTGTCGACAAGAGGGAAAAGGACGGACAAAAAGCGTCGCAAAAACGCTAAAGCAAAGGACAAAAAAGGAGAAAGGAGCACTCCTGAGCGACAAGGTTGCTCAGTCAGTGAGACTCATTCTTTAGCGTTAAAAACCCAGCGCTGCCAGCCAATGATTCACCGGCATCCAATACACACATCTGGCCATTATGCAGTTTCCCTACACTTGCGCTGACATTGAGGATATTCGGCACATGGCTAATAGGCTCAACGCAAACAAAATCACCGTTTTGTGGAGCATAAATCACCGTATGAGGCAGATTTTTTGACGCCGAGAGGCGTAATTTCCACGGCTGGTTATGCCACTGCAGTGTTGGCTGAAAGAACCTGCCTAGAAAAATATTGTCAATGTCTTGCCCGCCCACAGCCAAACCGTTAAACGGATCGCCCCCTGCGGTTAAAGATTGCTGACCAGTAGGCATCCAATGTTCATCCACTTGCAATGCGTGACTGAATTGGCTGTTCAAAAAAGTCTGTTCCGGTGCCGGGAAAAACGGATGTAGGCCTAACCCCCCAGGCATTGGCCGCGCGCTGGTATTGGTTAACTGCAAACGAATTATCAACTCATCTTCGGTCAGTCTAAAAGTTTGCCTCGCGCGAAAAGTCCAAGGCCAACCGCTGGCAGCGCAGGCCGCTAAATCGTGTTCATAACTAAGGTGAAGTTGATCCGAGGCAATACTAGTCACTTGCCAAGGTGCCTGCCATGCAGTGCCGTGAATGGTATTTGCCTCACTGGGAAAATTAGGCGACAGCACAACATTGCGGCCTTGAAAAGCGAAGCGCCCACGCGCAATTCGATTGCAATAAGGCACCATGGGAAAGCAGGCTAAATGAGGCTCGCGTGGCCGCCCTTGCATAAGTACTTGACCGCCCCGGCGCAAGCTAACAATGCTGCCGCCGTTTTCAGGCGCGACCTCTAAGCACATACCCCCTACTTGGAGAGTCTGGGTCTTACTACCGAGAGACTCACTCAAATCAGTACTACTTTAATCGGTAACGAATAGGCAGGCTCTTCAGGCCGCCGACAAAAGTAGACTGCATATACGTGGGCTCACCCGCCAGTTCAATATGCTCTACACGATTCAGCAGGGCCTTGAACAAGGCACTCATCTCCATGCGAGCAAGATGTTGTCCAAGGCAAACATGGACACCAAATCCAAAGGCCAATTGCTTGGCACCTTTACGATCCACACGAAATTCTTCAGGTTCGGGGAATATTGCCGCGTCACGATTAGCTGACGGATACCAAAGCAGCGCCGATTCGCCCGCACGAATGGTCTGACCGGCAACCACGCAATCTTCTGTTGCTGTACGCATAAAGTGCCGCACCGGACTCACCCAGCGAATCATCTCGTCAATTGCGGTAGGCAAATGCGCATCTAAATCGCCGCGCAGTTTGACCATCTGTTGTGGGTTTTGCAGCAACGCCAAGAGCCCACCTGCAGTAGAAGAACTGGTGGTGTCATGACCCGCAGTGGCGATAATAATGTAGTAACCATTGGCCTCATGCTCAGGTATCGGCGCACCATCTATTTCAGCATTAGCAATGAGTGAGGCCACATCATCTGTGGGGTTTTCGCGCCTAGCTTGGGTCAACTTAGCAAAATACTTTTCAAAGTCTAAAACCACTTCCATAAATTCCATCATGTCGAAGGAACGGGTGACGTCAGGGTCGGTACTACCAAACAGCTCTTGAGTGAGCTTGAGCATTAATGGTTCGTCTTCCTCTGGCACGCCAAGGATGGACATAATCACACGCAGCGGAAACCACATGGCGACATCTTTAACAAAGTCACACTCGCCACCCATATCCGCCATGCGCGTTACATACTGATCGGCGAGTTCATCTACCCGACCCTGCAACTTACGCAGATTACTGCCCATAAACCAACCTTGAGTCAGGCGGCGGTACTTCATATGATCTGGGTCGTCCATTTGCACCAGAGATCTCACCAAATGCTTGCGCCCAGACATTTGCTGCATGACTTCATTGACCATTTGCGGACCTAAAGTCGGGCGTGGGTCGTTAATGAAGATCTGCTTATTGCCTTCAATTTCTTTAATGTCGTTGTAGCGGGTGACATTCCAAAAAGGTTCAAATCCCTCAGGGGACAACTTTTGGAGGGGCGCGTTTTCGCGGAGCCAAGTAAACTGCTCATGCACCCATTTCTCGTCTGCCCAGTTCGAGGCGTCTACCAACGCATTATCAAGTTCCGGGGACTGCGTAATTACTTGCATAGATTTTCCTCTACAACTTAACCAAATGGATAATCCACTTTATACTAAACCATTAAATCGTGTACTGACCCCATCATGATCCTCAGAAGATCTAAAGATGATTCATAAATGACCTATTTCGAAAAAATATGGACCGTTGGTTCGGCCAAATTCGGCTGGACCCATGACCTGGTTTTTGACGGCAACCAACCCTATTTGGAACGCTGGATTATTTGGCTGGGTTTCACCATACGTCTCCACAAATTTCATAAAGGCGATGATGACCGCGCCTTCCACGATCACCCCTGGTGGTTCATCACCATGCCTTTTAGCGCCTATTTAGAGAAGACCCCAAAAAGCAATGGCTTAGCCGAAATAAAATCTTGGCGACCGCACTTTCGCTCGGCCAAACATAAGCACATTGTGCATCTACTCGGCGGTAAGCCGGTATGGACCTTTATCATTACAGGCAGCAAAAACAGTGAATGGGGGTTTTGGGAAGGGGAGAAATTCACCTCTCATGAGGCGTGGTTAAAAGAAAGAGACAGCACTGACCCAACTTAGAATCAACTATTATTAACTGGAATTAGTTAGCCCGCTATTTGTCGCCGACTGTCGAGATAATTTTTCGCAAACACGGCTAAAGCCAAGAACAACCCACTGTAGTGACTCACATCATTGGGATAAACCAACAACCCCGCTACTAGTAATGATGCCCAGCGCGATACTTTGGCGACATCAGTAAACAGATAGCCTTCTACACAGACAGCTACGGCAACAATCATTGTCATTGTGACCACTCCTGCCCCAAGCACCGGCGCCCAACCTAACTCTGTTGTTAACAACAACGGCGAATAAGCCATCATTAGCGGAATAACAAACAGCCCGTTGGCTAACTTAAAGGCTTCGACTGCAGAACGCATGGGCGCGGCACCGGCAATACCAGCACCAGCAAAAGCCGCCAGCGCAATAGGTGGAGTAACATTAGAACTCTGTGACAGCCAAAATATAATCATATGCGCGGTAATTAACGCCAAACCCAACTCTTGCAATGCGGGACCGGTCATCACTGCCAAAACAATATAGGCCGCGGTAGCTGGCAAACCCATGCCCAGCACCAGCGCGGCAATGGCCACAAGCAACAAGGCCAACCACAGCTGGCCACTACTAAGCGATACAACTGACTCAGTAAACTGCAGACCCACCCCGGTCTGACCAATAACACCCACAACAAGGCCAGCCACCGCGCAGGCAATAGATATTGAAATGGCCAGCATCGCACCTTGCTTAAGCCCCTCTACCAATTGCGTTAAGCCTATACGTGTATGCTTGCGCAACAGACTTGCCACCACCACCGCGGCAGTGCCTGCCACTCCCACCAATACAGGTGAGTAATTCCATAATAGCAATGCGGTGATCAAACCAAGGGGCAGCATAAAGTGCAGGCCATTGAGGAACACGCCCCAAGCACCAGGCTGCCCTTGCATGCCTTTAAAGCCGGCTTTGGCCGCCATCAAGTGCACGTATAAAAGTACTGAACTAAAATATAAAACTGCCGGCACCAAAGCTATCCAGACAATTTCGCCATAGGGCGTTTTGGTAAACTCCGCCATGACAAAAGCGCCGGCACCCATAATTGGCGGCATAATCTGCCCGCCCGTGGACGCAGCGGCCTCTATCCCGGCTGCCTGCTCTGGCTTGTAGCCGAGCTTCTTCATCATAGGAATTGTGAGAGAACCTGTGGTTACGGTATTAGCAATTGCACTGCCAGATATCGAACCCATGGCCGCTGACGCGAGCAC
>CAJWNY010000029.1 GCA_913043815.1 uncultured Gammaproteobacteria bacterium | reverse complement strand
GTTATTATCGTTAACTTGCACTTTTTTACAAAGTTCGCGCTGCCATAGGGGGGTGGGGGGGGGGATAATTTCAATTGATCAAAAAGTCAACGGACAATCATAAAAATATATGCAGAAATTGAGATTTTACGCGCTTTTTATTCTAGCGCTGACAGAAGCCCTTAAATCGCACTTATACTATGTCATCGTAGAAAAACCGCATGAGTACCAGACAGTGAATAGGAGTGGTGCTTTGACTTTGATCGCTAACCCAAATCTCGCACCTAACTCAAATGTTTAACAAAGTGCGCCAGTGTGCGCTCTAGGGCTAACTGTGAGGACTCTTCGTCAAAGCTACCGCGATGATTACAGTTAAACCCATGATCAGCGGCGTAAACATGCACGGGCACATTGCCCTGAGCAGACTTGATTTTTTCCACATCTGACAACGGAATGTGCGCATCTAACTCACCAAAATGCATAATCGTCGGGCACTTTGCCTGCTTGTCTAAGTTACCAACGATACCCCCGCCGTAATAGCTTGAGGCCGCATGCACACCGGAAAGTCCGCAAGCTGCAAGCCATGTTAATAGCCCGCCAAAACAATACCCGACAACGCCAACCTTTCCATTCTCGCCAGCCAAATCAATGGTTGCCTGAAGGTCGACCAATGTTTGCTCAAGATTGAGCTTTTGAAATGCCAGCTCAATACCCTTGCCCATGTCGGCGTCGGTATAGCCAAGTTCGATATTGCTATCTATGCGATCAAAGATCTTTGGTGCAATAGCTAAATAACCCTGCGCGGCATAGCCGTCAGTCACTTCTCGAATGTGCCCATTAACACCAAATATTTCCTGAATCACAACGACGCTGCCTAAGCGCGCTACCCCTGCTTCGGGTTCCGTCATATAAGCACCAATTGAGCTGCCATCCTTTGTCATTACCTTTATGTCTTGGCCCATAATATTCCTCTAACACTTATCAACAGTTAAGCGCCCTATACTAAGCGCATGCTAACTTGTGTGCATCTAATTTGATGAAGTGCATCGTCAGTCAGGCACGGAAGCATTATGCTCTGGGTTTTAGTAAATCATAATAAGGATTAAGCATGACCCAACAGGCACAATTAGCAAACCCAAACATAGAAGCCATTATCTGGGACTTTGGTGGCGTTTTCACAAGTAGTCCATTTGAAGCGTTCAATGTTTTAGAGGCTGAGGTAGGCGCTCCAAAAGACTTCATAAGAAGCATCAATGCAGTAAACCCTGAAACCAATGCCTGGGCGCAATTTGAGTCGAACAGCGTAAGCATGGATGGTTTTGACGAACTATTTGCTGCTGAGAGCGAGGCCAAAGGCCACAGAATTCCTGGCAAAGCGGTTATCGCAAGGCTCAGCGGCACACTACGTCCAAGAATGGTTGAAGTTTTAAAGATATGTAAGCAACACTTCATGGTGGCTTGTATTACCAACAACGTAAAAGCGGGTCACGGACCGGGGATGGATACTGACCAAGCAAAGGCAAATTCAGTGGCCAGCGTTATGGGTATATTCAGCTTAGTTGTTGAATCTAGCAAGGAGGGCATCAGAAAACCGAACCCTGAAATTTATACGCGCACCTGCGAGAAACTTGGCGTATCCCCTACTAAAGCTGTATTTTTAGATGATCTAGGCATTAACCTTAAACCTGCAAGAAGCCTTGGCATGCAAACCATAAAGGTACTCGGAGAAGACCAAGCCATTGCTGACTTAGCCGAGGTCACTGGCCTTACATTTGATGTGTAACTAGCCCTCAAACACTTTCAGCGCCCGATACTCGAGTTAATGGGCCGCTAAAGCCTGCCCTTAAAAAAGCCCCCAAAATACTTCCCTGAAAAAGGAGACTATGCTCTGCTGGGTTGCGCCTTTATTAACCCGCGCACCTCTTCTAGCTCGGGTACCGCAGGTGCTGCCCCCGATCGTGTAGTTGCTAGCGCCCCAGCCGCGCTGGCCTCCAATAAAACATCACGCAGACTATCACCTCTAACCAGCCCCGCCAGTAAATATCCCACGAAGGTATCTCCGGCTGCAGTTTCGTCCACTACATTGACCTCAAATGCGCCTAAATCCCCACTGATACCACCCTCTGTTTGGTAATACCGCAGCCCATTCCTCCCCAGAGTTAGGACCAAGTTCATATCAGGATAGGTTGCAATTAGGCGCGCAAAAGCTTCGCCTACAGATGTGCACTCACTGACAGCCATCGCCTCTAGTTCGTTAACAATCAGCAAATCTACCAGCGCATAGTTGTAGCTTTGGACATGTGCATCCGCTGGCGCCAAATTTAGCGCCACCTTGCAATCGGCAGCGCTAGCTAACTGAATTATTTCGCTAACATCATTGGTCTCATTCTGCATGAGTATCCAGCCGCCACCTTTGGCCGATGCAACAGCATTACTTATGATTTGTTGAGGTATTTCGCGGTTGGTACCACCGGCGATAACAATGGAATTTTCACCTTGGCTGTTAATTTGGATAACCGCATGGCCAGTTCGACCGGGCAACGAAACGATATTACTCACCCCTACCCCGGCTGCCTGCAAGAATTCAACAAGCTCAAAGCCATCAGCACCAACAGCGCCAAAATGCTCAACTTTGATGCCTGCCTTAGCCGCAGCAATAGATTGATTGAGACCTTTCCCCCCCGGGAACACGGACATAGTTGGGCTTGCCACAGTTTCCCCTACTTTGGCGATCTCGGTTACGCTATAAACATAATCAATACACAACGAACCGATATTTATTAACTTTGGCATCGAACTGTATCTCCAATTAAGTTAGGCATTTCCAGCAACCCACTTAGACCCACTTGTTAAATTTATTTGCTTTAGGTTTACTAGCTTTTACAGCCTTTCATAGGCTCTTATATCCTAGACGAATAAGAAATTTAGGGAGGGCCGATTAGTGGCAGTGCAGTTTGAGTCGGATGCAGCCCAAATTAGGTACCGCATCCTATTTCGACATTTACTTTAGGCAGGGTGTGACATTTTCGCGGCTGCATCTTGTACCGCCCGGATGATTTTATCATAGCCGGTGCAGCGACAAAGATTTCCAGCTAACCAATAGCGAATAGTGCTTTCATCCGGATTAGGGTGCTTTTCCAGCAATGCCTTCGACGCCACAATAAACCCGGGAGTGCAGATCCCGCACTGCAATGCAGCGTTCTCTAGAAAAGCATTCTGTAATGGATGCAAGCCCTCATCACCGGCTATGCCTTCAATGGTCTCCACCTCGCTACCCGAAGCTTCCACGCCAAGCATTAGGCAAGAACAAACCAAGCGGCCATCTAGCAGCACCGAACATGCACCGCAATCACCAGTACCACAGCCCTCTTTGGTGCCCGTAAGGCCTAATTCATCGCGTAATACATCTAATAGCGACTGATTTGCGTCACATAAAAATTCCTGAGCCTCACCGTTAATTGTTGATTCAACATGTAATCTAGCCATCTTAATTCTCCAGCGCTCGCTTGTGCGCAATTGCGATTGCACGTTTACATAAAACAGCGACGACCTTCTGTCGATATTCGGCAGTGCCGCGTTTATCACTGATTGCCGACGCGCTGTCCCTGCAAGCTTGTCCCGCAGCAGCGAGTGCAGCCTCGTCAAGCGAACTACCAATTAGTGCATCAGCAGCGGTGGTAACTAACAAAGCGGTGGGCGCAACTGCGCCAATTGACACTCGCGCGTCAGTACAAATTCCGTTTTCAACGCTGACTCTAACCCCAACACCAGCTACGGCTATATCCATTTCGGTCCGAGGGGTAAAACGCAGGTACGCGTCCTTAGTGCTCGCTTTTGGCATCGCAAATTTCACGCCGAGTAGAAACTCGCCTTCCCGAAGGGCATTTTTGCCTACACCTACGACAAAATCTCCTACTGGCATCTCACGGGTACCACTTGCTGTAGCGATATCGCATATACCATCTGCCGCGATCAGTGCAGGAATACTGTCTCCAGCTGGGGATGCATTGCACAGGTTGCCGCAAATTGTCGCTCTACCCTGGACTTGCGTTGAACCAATAAGATCGCCGGCTTCCAATAAACCGGGCATCGCTTTTCGCAAGCCTTGGTGCTCGTTCATCACGGCACTAGAAACAGCTGCGCCAATATAAATGCCCTCGGCATTTACTTCTAAACGATTGGTCTCGGCTAATTTTTTAATATCAACAATGGTTCGGGGTTGATGATTTGGCATCCGCATTTGCACAAGGACATCTGACCCGCCCGCCAGTAACTGAGTCATTCGCCCGGCACTGGTGCTTTCATTAAGCACTGCCAGCACTTCGGCAATTGAACTCGGCGCTACATATCCGTAACTCTCCATTTTGTCCCCTTTTTGAAAAACTTACCAAAGTCGAATCTAACATGAGATGTGCTGGGGAGGAATCATTGACCTAAGTTTTGCGCGCCCCAGTCAAAGAATGTCCCTTAACTTCACTTTTGGTCGCTCTGTTACTGGTTTGGTTGCTGGTTCCTTTTCCTCCCCCACACAATTTTATCAGACAACCCCGACGTCCCGCCTGTTTAGATGGTGTGAAAGCGCTCGCCCTATTACACTACTCCAACCCAGCTCGGATAAGGCTTAATGAGATGAATTTAGAAACCCCGCTAGAAATATTCTCAGACCATTTTTCAACCATCAACCAGCGCTGGAACCTCGCGCTAGATCAATGTGGCCTTGACAGCGCGGTGATCTACGCCGGCGAACAAGCCATGTATTTTCACGATGACCAAGGTGCACCATTTAAAACCAATCCCAATTTGCTACAGTGGTTACCACAGGATCAGATCCCCGAACATTCCTGCTTGGTAGTTCGTCCGGGAGAAAAGCCGACGCTGCTATTTTTTCGCCCGATAGATTTTTGGCATGCACCAACACCGGTGCCGGAAAATCATGGTCAGCACCTAGATGTGGAGCTATTTGAGGACTCAGCCAGCCTCTTTGTTCGCTGCGCTGAGTTGTTAGCGGGTAAACCCAAATATGCATTTGTCGGTAAGGCTCAAGAGGAATTACTGACTAAATTGAAAAATTGCGCGGTGAACCCCGTTGACCTTATTCACAACCTTTACTTTCAACGCGGTAGCAAAACGCCCTATGAATTAGAAACCATGCAATGCGCCAGCAATATTGGCGTATTGGGCCACCTCGCAGCAGCCAAGGCGTTTCATGAAGGGGCTACAGAATTTGAGATCCACCTGAGTTACCTCAAAGCTACCAGGCACAACGAAGTGGGCCTCCCCTACTCCAACATCATTGCCCAAAATCAGCACGCTAGCTTACTGCACTATCAACACCAAGATAGATCTGCTGCTAAATACCTCAATAGTCTACTCATTGATGCCGGCGGCACCTTTAACGGTTATGCCAGCGATATCACACGAACCCATGTGGGCAAAAATTGTTACTCCGCTGAGGCTCGCGATGAATTTGCCGGACTCGTTGCCTCGATGGACGCCCACCAACTTAAACTCACCCGCGCTGTTACTAAGGGCAGCCATTACTTAAACCTACATAAACTCATGCACAGACAGTTAGCCGACCTGTTGGTCAAACATAACCTGCTCACCTGCAGCGCTGAGGAGGCATTCGACCAAGGGTTGACTGAGCCATTTTGCCCGCACGGACTGGGACACCTTCTTGGCATTCAAGTACATGATGTTGGTGGCCACCAAAAAAACCCCAAAGGCGAACAGGCACCGCCGCCAGCGTCTTATTCCACCTTAAGACTTACAAGGCCCTTGGATATAAATATGGTTCTTACAATTGAGCCTGGGCTATACTTTATTCCTTCCCTCCTAGAACCCCTCAAGAAAGCAAAGGCCGCGGTTAATTGGCAAAAAATAAGTGCCCTTATGCCCTTTGGCGGCATTCGGATTGAAGACAATGTGTGCGTTACCCAAACATCGTCCCGCAATCTCACAAGGGACGCCTTTGCACTCGCAGCGAACGCCTGAGCAACAACAACCTCTCAATAAGCACAAAGCTACATAAAGAATATGACAAACGTTACGCAAGCACCTCCTCTAAAAAGTGCAACTCAAAGCCTTACACCAGAGCACTTTTTTACGGCACCCGGCCTACGAACCCAGCCGCCTAAACAAATGCGCATTGCGCCCAGCGGCAAATTTGTTGCCTACCTGAAAGCAAGTACAGAAAACCCACAGCAAATGGATCTTTGGCGTTATGACATTGAGCAGCAAGCACATAGCTTATGGGTCAGTGCAGAAATTTTTGAAAGCAAGGATGCAGCGGATGTTACCGCCCTGACGGATGTAGAAAGAGCCGAGCGAGAACGCAAGCGACAATTTACTTTCGGTATTACCGCCTACTCTTGGTTGGGCCAAAATGATCAAGCACTGGTCAGCCTCGACGGGCAAGCCTACTTAATTGAAGCTAAAGTTGCGGCAAAAAAAGATGCGAAAGCAGATACAAAAACCATCCTTGCCCCTAGAATACTGACGAATGCGTCCCACCGACAAAGCGCCTACAAAACCAGCCCGAGCGGGGAAAAAATCAGTTTTGTTAGAAATGGCGATCTATATATTCAAGAAATAGTAACCGACTCTGCTCGAGTCGCAAACAAAGATTCAGACAAAACTTCAAGGCTGGTCGCCGAAGAACTTAGAATCACCAATGATGGCAGTGATACCGTAAGCAATGGTTTGGCAGACTTTCTCGCCGCCGAAGAAATGCATAGATTTGATGGGCACTGGTGGTCACCCTGCGAACAACACCTGTTCTACTGCAAAGTCGACAATTCACCAGTAGCCATTTCCTACCGCTTAGAGATCGACGCCGATGGCAGCAAGACAGTAGAGCAAAGGTATCCTTATACCGGCAAAGACAACCCCCTCGTATGTCTTTATCACTACGACCTAGGCACAAAAAAAACAACACTACTTTGGGAACCCAATGACGATGAGGTTTACTTAGCTAGAATTAATCCACTGCAAACTGGCTTATACATCCAGATACAAGATCGACTGCAGCAAACACTATGGCTTAAGAAAATCGAATATGTAGAATATAGTTGGCAAACGCTGTTTACGGATAGATCCGCAACTTGGGTAAACCTGACCGAAGATCTGTTCCAGCTCAACGATGGGCGCATCTTATTTTCTACAGAAGCAGAGGGTTGCAGAAAAGCTTTTATTTTAGATAGTCAAGGTGATACAACTCCGCTGACCGGACCTCAACACATCAACCAAGTGCTAGGCGTAAGCGACACCCATGCCTATGTCTGCGGTTGGGACCAGCGCCCCATCGAGAATCATTTATTTCGCGTTGCGTTAGCGGGGGACAGTAGCCAGCAAATCACCCAAGCACCAGGTTGGCATGAGACCGCACTGAATCTAGATAAGGGTTTATATCTCGACCGTTTTAGTAACGAACATCACCCGTTAGAAATTAACCTTTTGAGCTTGGATTCGAACCGAACACTGGCTAGTTTGTTCTCCGAACAGATTGATAACGATCACCCTTACAAACCGTTTTATGCTCACCATGTGGTATCTACCTTTGGCGAGATCAAAGCGGATGATGGGCAGTCAATGTACTACCGGCTCACACCGCCAGCTGACATCTCCGGCACCCACCCAACCATAGTTTACGTTTACGGGGGGCCAGGCGCGCAAAAGGTCCGACAAGAATGGGGTTCGCTGTTAGTTCAAATGTTTTGCCAGCGCGGATACGGCGTATTGGAGTTAGACAACAGAGGCTCCACTAATCGAGGGCGTTTCTTTGAAGCCCCCCTCTACCGCAACATGGGTAGCCCTGAAGTAGGCGACCAAATCTTGGGGCTAAGTGTGCTGGCGCAAACTCAGTGGGCAGACTTGTCTAGGGTCGGCATATTTGGCCACAGCTACGGTGGTTTTATGACCCTCATGAGTTTGTGTAAAGCGCCAGATCATTTCAAAGCCGGTGTCGCCGTCGCACCTGTCAGCGACTGGGAGATTTACGACACCCATTACACAGAAAGATATATGGGTTTACCCAACGACAATGTGGAGGGTTATAAGGAAAGCAATGTGCTGACCCATGTGCAAAAATTGTCTGGCCCACTACTGCTCATTCACGGCATGGCAGACGACAACGTGCTCTTCACTCACACCACAATGCTCATGTCCGAGTTACAGAAACGCAACAAAGCATTTGAACTGATGACCTACCCTGGCGCAAAGCATTCCATGCAAGAAACCCACGTTTCAATACACCGGTTTAATTTAATTTTAGATTTCTTTAACAGAAAACTTTAAACCGCAAAGTTCTCTAGCTGTGCTTTACTCGCGGTTTAGTCTGAACCAAAAGCGCGCTTAGCTCGGTTTAAATAGCGTATTGAAATTAGCACTGGTTTGAGCGGCCAGCAATTCCAAACTTGTGTCGCGAAGTTCAGCCAAAAATTTAGCGGTGTCTGCAACGAAGGCTGGCTCATTGTCTTTGCCCCGATTGGGAACTGGTGCCAGCCAGGGCGCATCTGTCTCAATCAAAAGACGCTCAATAGGCACTTGACGAGCTACCTCGCGCACGCTTTCGGCATTCTTGAACGTAACAATACCAGAGATCGAAATGTAATAACCCATATCTAAAGCTTGTTCTGCCATATCCCACGACTCGGTAAAACAATGCAGCACGCCCTCAACCTGAGGGTACTTCGCCATCAAAGCCAACGTGTCAGCTTGCGCGTTTCGGGTATGTACAATAATCGGCAAATTGTGTTTGAGAGCTAACTGTAACTGAAAATCAAACGCCTCTTGCTGCCTCAACTTTACCTCATCAGTGATTTCGAGCAAATAATCCAACCCAGTTTCGCCCACCGCTAACACTCGTGGGTGAGACAAATTCGCTTCTATCCAATCGAGAGATTCAGCTGCAGCATCAGGATGCAAACCAACACTGGCCCATACATCATCGTGAGCATCTGCTAATGCCAAGACTTTATTTATGCACTTTTGTTCAACGCTGATGCACAAGCAAGTGGATACTCCAGCACTGCGTGCGCGCTGCAAAACCTTCTCAGGTTCGTTTAAATAATTTAAATGACAGTGGGAATCAATGAACACCCTAGAACTCCTTAACGGGGCTGTGGCCTAAACCAAAACCGTGCAAAATTGTATTGTTATTTCAGCCGCGCACTGAGGCCAAAAAATTAGCTACCGCGCTGGCGCTGCAACCTAATCACTTGCAGCCATTGGTAAACCAAACGCTCAATCAACAGCCTTGGATTAGCCCCATTTGAAGTTTCTAACTGCAGCCGAGTCTGATTAATTTCATCAGCGAAGGCGAGCAAAGTTCGATTAGCGCCATTTCTTTGTTGCCAAATTAGATCTCTATACCAACGCGCTAAAACGTCGACTAGATCCGCCTCCAAAATACTGACAATGCTAGTGTTGGGTTCACGGCTATTTTCAAGCTCGGTTAACCATGCGTCTAAATCAAAGCGAGATTCTTGCTGCGCATGCAAAGGCGCGTAACCAGACTGGGCGAAAGCTTGCTTGGAAATATCAGCGCCATTCTCAAACATCCATGTCGTTGCATCATGAGCACTTTGCTCCACTTGATAACGCTGACATCTACTTCTGATAGTAGGCAGCAGCCGCCCCCAATGAGGTGTGGAAATCAAAATGTGAGTGTTCGCCGGAGGCTCTTCAAGGGTTTTAAGCAACGTATTCGCGGCGTTAGTATTCAAAAGGTGAGCGTCAACAATAACTGCAACCTTACATTTAGAGATCTGCGGCGTCTGCACTGCAAATGCATTTAACTTACGCACCTGATCGATTTTAATTACTGCCCCATCAGGCGCTAACCAGCAAAAATCAGGGTGCGCTATTTCATGAGGTGGTTGCTCAGAAGTTAATCCCAACAACGCAAAAGCAACCCTCTGGATTAACTCATGACCACCCCAACCCTCTCCACAAATCAAAGCAATGGCTGCCGGCAGCGTGTCATCCGTAGCACGCTGTTGCAGCTTTTCTACGACTGGCAGATGCCATGGGAGTATTTCACCACGCATGACTTAGATAACACCCCGCATATGAATTCTAACAAATTCTTCAACTTGCAGACACACCGCTCGCTGTACCTCAATTAAAGGCAGACTGGCATCCACTGTATAAAAGCGCGCATCCGCCGCGGCTCTGGCCAAATAACCTTGTCGAACTTTATGGAAGAAAGACATTTGTTCTTGTTCCATGCGGTCACGCTCTCGATTAGCTATCCGCAGCGCCGCAACCTCAGGATCTAAATCTAAATAGAGAGTAAGGTCTGGCTGCAAATCGCTATGCACCCATTCTTCTAACACAGCTATTTTTTCTAAATCTAATCCCCTGCCATAACCTTGATAAGCATATGAAGCATCGGTAAAACGATCGCACACCACCCACTTACCTGACACTAACGCTGGGCGTATAACCCCCTGTATGTGCTGCAAACGCGCAGCAAAAGCAATAAGTAATTCGGTTAAACCGTTAACCGATTCGTCCCACTCTGCCAGCATATTTTCACGTAAAGTCTCAGCCATGGGGGTGCCGCCGGGCTCTCGTGTTCGCACGTAGGGGACCAACAAGTCGTCTAGCGTTTGGCACACAGAATCTACGTTAGTAGTTTTACCAACGCCTTCGGAGCCTTCCAGAGTAATAAATTTGCCTTGCTGAATATTCACGACCTTTATTGACCTAATTGATAACGACGCACAGCCGCATTGTGCTGGGCCAATGTTGCAGAAAACTGACTGCTTCCATCACCTCGTGCAACAAAATACAAAAAGTCCCCGTCAGCGGGCTGCGCTGCAGCAAGCAGGGACTGCAATGAGGGTAATGCAATTGGCGTTGGTGGCAACCCTTGATAGCGATAAGTATTGTAAGGCGAATCTATGCGCAAATCCTTACGCCGTAGATCTCCATCAAAACTTTTTCCAACTGCATAAATCACCGTTGGGTCTGTTTGCAAACGCATATTGCGATTTAGCCGTTTATGGAAAACCTGACTGATTTGCGCCCTATCCGCGTCCGCCCCAGTCTCTTTTTCTATGATAGATGCTAACACCAGCAATTGCTCGGCTGAGGTAATACTCAAGACAGGCGAGCTCGACGAAGCAGACTGCATAGCCCAAACCTCAGCAACTTTGGTGCGCATAACTTGGTGTGCACGCCTGAGCAAGTCAATATCTTTAAGGCCGCGACGCACATAGTAGGTATCGGGGAAAAAATAACCTTCCGCACTTTTGACAGACAATCCCAATGACTGCGCCAGCTCATCGTGTACTTGCTGGTAGGAGGTAAACTCTCCCAAAGTGTGAGTTAGATAGGGGCTCTCTTTTAGATCTTGAAGCATGGTTAGCGCCGTAATGCCCTCGCGCAGGCGTACGGGATGCAACAGTACTTGGCCCGTGCTGAATTTTTCTAACAACTGACGAGGAGAGATGGGGTTATCCAGCCCATATTCGCCGGCTTTAAGCCGCGTGTCTAAAGACGCGCAGCTGGCAAGCAATTTGAATAACCTTGGTTGATGGACAACATCGAGTTCCACCAACTGCTGGGTTATCGAACTGAAGGAAGCACCTGATTTAATTTCAATGACCGCAGTTGAGTGGTTTAGGCCTCGATCAGCCCAGGCTTGAAAGGAGAAGTAGGCGATTGGCGAAAAAGTAACAACAGTAATACAAAACCAAAAGACGATCTGTCTGACCGCTACTTGCATACCGCTGATATCTATTTATCTGCGTCTACCTAGCGCTACGCTACACCAAATATCAGGGTGCCGTTTGTTCCACCGAAGCCAAAAGAATTGCTCGCCGCACTAGTGATCTTTACATCTCGGGCAGTATTTGGCACGTAATCAAGGTTGCAGCCTTCGCCAGGATTATCAAGGTTTATTGTTGGCGCAATGATCTGATCGGTAAGTGTCTTAATAGCAAAAATAGCCTCCACAGACCCAGCTGCACCAAGTAAATGACCAATCATCGACTTAGTTGAGCTGACATATAATTTTGTATCATTGCCAAACACAGACTTAACGCCCTTCGTTTCTGCAACATCACCCAACGGCGTTGAAGTACCGTGCGCATTCAAATAGCCTAAATCTGCAGGATTTAGATGCGAATCATTCAATGCATTTCGCATCGCCGCAGCACCCCCTTCTCCTGCTTCTGAAGGCCCGGTAATATGGAATGCATCTGCACTCATACCAAAACCCAAAACCTCTGCGTAAATCTTAGCGCCACGGGCTTTTGCTCGCTCGTATTCCTCTATGACCAATACACCAGCACCCTCGCCCAAGACAAAGCCATCACGGTCTTGGTCCCAAGGGCGGCTCGCTGCCGCAGGATCTTCATTTCGAGTAGAAAGCGCGCGCATAGAATTAAAACCGGCCACTGTAATGGGTGAGGTAGCTGCTTCAGCCCCCCCTACAACCATTACATCTGCGTCGCCGTATTGGATCATTCGAGCGCCAAAGCCAATGTTATGGGTACCCGTGGTACAAGCGGTCACAACAGCAATATTTGGGCCTTTGAAACCGTGTTGGATGGAAACGTTGCCTGAAATCATATTGATCACAACGCCGGGCACGAAAAATGGCGAAACCCGCCGAGGTCCGCTTTTAACTAGCGTGGCGTGAGTTTCTTCAATTGTATTAATGCCGCCTATTCCTGAACCAATGGCTACGCCAATTCTGTCGGCATCTGCGGGATGAGATTCGATGCCCGCATCTTCAATGGCTTGAGCGGCTGCGGCAATTCCGAACTGAATAAAGCTGTCCATACGACGGGCTTCTTTGGGATTTATGTATTGAGAAATATCGAAGTCTTTGACGCTCGCGCAAATTTTTACGCCATAGTCGGAGGTATCAAAAGATTGGTTCAAGCCAACACCACTTTGACCTGCGATGGCGGCCTGCCAAGATTCATCAACCGTATGTCCTATTGGACTGACCATTCCCATACCCGTAACGACAACTCTTCTCTTACTCATCATTTTCTCCAGCCAATGCCGACAAACTTGCTGATACTTGCTGCTATAAAAACGCCACTGATAATACTTAGAACACCGCCGAGTGTTGTTCCAAAAGGCGTCTTTCTAAGCGTTCTTTTCACAAAAAGCGTTGATTTTAAAATCAGTACTACTACCGATCGTCAGGCAATAAATTCACTACCGCCTAAACCATGAGTCTTTAGAAGTCATAGATACTCGACCATAAGAAATGCCATGCATACAGAAGTGCAGCCTGAGTAGGCAGCCAATAAACAGTTACCTACGCAGATGCGATTCGCAGCTGGCAAGCACCGCACCGCAACGAGAAATTGGCCTATTGATGAGCCAATATGTAGTCGACAGCTTCTTTCACAGTCGTAATCTTCTCAGCCTCTTCATCAGGAATTTCAGTTTCGAATTCCTCCTCCAAAGCCATAACTAGCTCCACTGTATCTAAAGAATCTGCACCGAGGTCTTCTACAAAAGACGCGTCGGTACCGACCTCATCTTCCTTGACCCCAAGCTGTTCACAAATCAATCTTTTCACTCTTTCTTCAACACTGCTCATGCGAATGTCATCCTTCAATTGTTCCTGGGCGCGAAGCGCACAGCATTCTATAGAGCCGTATAAGTCAATTCAAGCTATCAATTTACAACATTCAAGCAATTTTTCCGAGAGAAACAGCTTGCAAAAAAAATTGCAACTCTCCTTGGCATTTCCAAATTAACTTATTAAACAAAGTGCAAGCCGCCATTCACCTGCAGTGTTTGTCCCGTTATATAGCCGGCATTTTCACTGGCCAAGAACGCGACAGTTGCTGCAACTTCCTGTACGTTCCCCATGCGACCTAGGGGAATACGCTCCATCATCATCGCGGACTGCTCTAGCGTTAGAGAGTCGGTCATATCCGTAGCAATAAAGCCGGGAGCCACGGCATTTACGGTGATACCACGAGAGGCAACCTCAAGCGCAAGAGAGCGAGTAAAGCCCTCCAAACCTGCCTTACTGGCAACATAATTAGCTTGGCCAGGATTACCCATACGGCCGACCACAGAGCCCATGTTAATCACTCTTCCCCAACGCGCCTTTAACATGCCGCGCAAAATAGGCTTGGTAACTCTAAAGGCACCATTGAGGTTGGTATCGATGACCTCACTCCATTCCGCATCGGACATACGTAAAAGCAAATTATCTTTGGTAATACCTGCGTTGTTCACCAACACCAAGGGCATAGCAACACGGTCTTTAATCTGCGAAAAGGCGCCAGCAATATTTTCACTGTCCTGTAGCTTGAGCACTAGACCAAATCCATCATCGCCGAGTGCTGCTGAAATTTGCTCAGAACCCGGTTCACTCGTTGCCGTACCCACAACATAAAAACCAGCTGCGACTAGGGCCTGCGCAACACCGGCACCAATACCCCTACTGGCTCCAGTAACTAAGGCTGTTACTCTATCTGACATATCTACTCCAAATATAGAAACTGAACCGAGACTAGAGCTCGTTGGCGGCTCCTAAGCCGGCCATCTTAGAAAGCCCAATTGTCGGTGTTTCCTTCGAAATACGCTTGACCAATCCAGCAAGTACATTGCCTGGACCGCACTCAACACAAAGCTGCAAACCGTGGCTAAGCATAAATTGCACAGAGGCAGTCCATTGCACTGGGGAATACAGTTGCTCAACCAAATTGCTCTTTAGCTCGCCCACATCCTTAGCCACGCTGGCACGAACGTTTTGCACTACTGGAATCGTAGGCATAACTACTGCAATGGCATCCAAGGCTTCTGAAAAGTCGTCTGCCGCAGACGCCATCAACTTGGAATGAAAGGGCCCGCTAACATTTAACTTCAATGCCCGCTTAGCTCCCGCTGCCTTACACGCTTCAATGGCTTCGTCTACCGCGCTCATGTCACCAGCGATAACCACTTGCCCAGGAGCATTATAGTTAGCCACACTGACCTCCCCAGCAACCGAGGCGCAACAGGCTTCAATTGCATCATCATCCAAACCTAGCACCGCTGCCATACCGCCTTGACCGCTGGGAACAGCGCGCTGCATTAACTCACCACGAGTACGCACTAGTCTCACGCCGTCTTCAAAGCTCATAGCGCCGGCGCAAACCAATGCGGAATATTCACCTAGGCTATGACCTGCCATAACGTTGACCTTCTCGCCGCCCGCTGACCAGAGCTCCCATAAGGCAACGCTGGCCACCAATAAAGCAGGCTGGGTATTTTCTGTAGAACCTAAAACCTCTGCGGTGCCCTCTTGGACAATGGACCATAAATCGAAACCCAACACTTCGGAGGCGACATCAAACTTTGCTTTAACTGAAGCGTGAGCCCCAGCAATATCAGCAAGCATGCCGACACTTTGTGCGCCCTGACCGGGAAAAATTGCTGCCAACTTCATCATCCAACTCCTTGCTATTAACTGCCCCAAATAAAGCGGCAAACATCATTAATCTGAGCCAACTTTAATTCGACCTTAGAACAAGCAGGCATTAATAAAAAAAATTACCCAAGGCAGTCTGCGCCTCGACCTGAAAAATCTATAAATTATCAACCAAGACTTTAGTCAGCCCAGATTCTACATATTTGTTGGCCTGGTTTAGCGCACTCAAAAATCCAAGCTTACCGGTACCACCATGACTTTTTACTACAATGCCATTAAGTCCCGCCATCAAAGCTCCATTATAACGCTCAGGATCTAACTCACGATCAAACGCCGACAAAGCTTCGTTGCCCTGAGCCAAAACTCTAAGCCTTTGTCTGATGTGGGAGGCCACGCCTTCTAGGGTCTTGAGCATAATATTGCCGGTAAAACCATCGCAGACGATGACGTCAGCGCAGCCCGAGAACAATTCAGTAGGCTCTACAAAGCCCACAAAATCTAAGCGATGATCGCGACTTAATGCAGCGGCAACGCCATTCAACACCCCCGTACCCTTGCCGCTCTCAGTGCCTATATTAAGCAACGCAACGCGCACAAAGTGCAGACTCTCAAAGCCCCCGCCAGAATAAGCCAAAGCCGCACCGAGCTTCGCGAATTGACTCAACATATTTTCACTACAATTAACGTTAGCACCTAGGTCTAGCATATAAAACTGCCCAACATTGCCCTGAAATGCTTTTATTATGGCAGGCCTCTGCAGCCCTGGTAACGTTCCGACGTGAGAGCGCGCCAAACCGAGCAGCGCCTTCGTGTCCCCGGAACTCACCACGGCTTCAACATCATTGTTAGCTAATAATTTGGTGCAAACAGCCATGGAAGTATCTGGCCTATTTCTAAGCACTTCGATGAGAGATTCCGAACCCTCAAGAAAATCGTCGGCATATAGAAACGTTGCGCCTTTTGCGGCGAGTACCTTTGCAGGAGCAGTCCCTTGGATAAGAGCTTGCTGTCCAACCAATACTAGGTCTTCAGGCTTGGAAAACTCCGCGCAAGCCGCAAGATTGTTTTCAACCCCGATGCTACCGCCCATCATATCTACAGCCACTAACCCCACGGCAACAACACTACAGATTTGGCAACAAGAATTGGCAATGATAGGAGCGAACGCCTAGACAGACCAATAGAGTGATTATTCGACGGTTTACCAGTCCGAACTGCGATCAAGAATTTTTTTTCGGGTCGAAAAAAGCAGTAGCAGCGGAATCGTTGGCCACGCAATCGAAATAAAGTCATGCGACCCCATACAAAAATTGCAGGGGAGTTAGGCGAAAGAATAAATCCATCGGCCATAAGAGGGGTAATAAGCAGAACTGCACCACCCCGAATATCTAACTAGCCTTTGTCAGGCATCACTTGACGGCCACGGTAGTAACCATCTGCGCTCACATGGTGACGTCGATGCGTTTCGCCTGAAGTGGTCTCTACGGACAATGTTGGTCCTGAAAGTGCGTCATGAGAGCGACGCTGTCCCCGGCGTGAACGAGTCACTTTGCTTTTCTGAACTGCCATTTTACTGTTCCTTTTATCATATCAAGAATCTACCGCGCAGATTCTAAAGTTAAACCTAACGCTACAACTATTCCCTAGGGCTCCTCGCCTTTCGTTTTGGTTTGTAGCTTCTGTCTATTTCTTCTTTTTTCTTTTGTTAGCTACTTTTAGCTCATTACTTTAAGCGCCCCAATTCTAAATATCCTCTCCAACCTCTGGGGTTGAAAGAGAGCCGATTTCTTGAAGAGCTGCCTTGAGTCCCAAAAAGGGTAACTGGCGATCTACTAACTCTCCTGTTTCTTTTAACGGATCTTTTTTTTCTCTTTGGACTTTCAGTTTAGGAGGCTCATCACTTACCCCGTCGTCGTAGACCATTGAAGGTCTGTTACCACAATTCGAGTCTACGCATACTTGGCCGGGCAAATCGAGTAAGAGCTCATCCTCTACCAACTCAGCAATGTCTAGCCGTGGACCTTCTATCACAACAATATTTAGGTCAGCGCTTTCCTCTCCCGAACTCCAAAACTCAGCTTGCTCTTCAGTGGAGGCAATCGTTGCATTGAATGTGGTGCGTAGATTGTATGGCACTGACGCTTGGCACAAATGACAAGAAAGTTTCGCTGAAGCCTCAACGACACCTTTGACAACTACCCGGAACCTGGCGTCACGATCAAAGTAAAGCTTGACCTGCAAATCACCCAACTCAGTGCATTCTTCCTCCAGCCTCGACATCTGTTCTGACCGGACAACACGCTCTACCAGGGCCTTGCGTTGGCCCAGAGACTGGTATGTTAATGCTCCGTCTGTACGAGAATTCATAGCGGGCGCAATCATAAGTACCTGTTGTTGTTCTGTAAAGGCAAGTTGGTGTCAAAGTCGGTGTATTTGGTTCTCTAGAGTTAAGTTTTGCGCAAATTTTGGAAAAATTTGCCCTTTCCACCTCTGACTTAGGGTATAACTAACCTAGCCCAAGCGTTATTACGCATCAAGCAGCATGACTTTCTAACCCTAGACACGATAACTATGTCCTCCCAAATAATACTCGGATCATCCTCCAAATACCGCGCGCGCGCACTCAAAATCCTAGGCCTAGAACTAAACCTAGACTTTAGTCAGCAACCGCCAAACATCGACGAAACGCACTCGCAGATGGAGTCACCACGCGCTATTGCCTCTCGCTTAGCCTTAGCTAAGGCGAAAAAAATTGCGCAAAACAACCCTGGCAAAGTCGTCATAGGCTCTGATCAAACGGGCGCTTGCGGCCATCGTATTTTAGAGAAGCCGGGCAGCGCAGAGGCGGCTGTTGAATCCCTTACCTATTGCAGCGGCAAAACCGCGACCTTTTACACCGGCCTAGCCATTTACCAATGCAACGCTGAGCAGCAAAATAATGCGAGGGACAAATACACCTTAGATGTAGAAACAACTCACCTGCAATTCCGCGCCCTGACAAAAGCACAAATCACCAAATACGTTGAATTAGACAGGCCGTTAGATTGCGCCGGGGCATTTAAGGCAGAGGGCTTGGGTGTCGCCTTGTTCGAATCTATAAATGCCGACGACCCAAGCGCTCTAGTTGGATTACCATTAATTCGCTTAGTTTCGCGGCTGCAAGAGTTTGGCATAAACATACTCCCCCGCTAGTTTTAACTAGTGCTTATAATTTGCCCGCAGCAAAAAAAATTGGGTATCTCTAACTTTTTTTGTGTTTCGAGCTTTGCAACTCAAAGTAACCAGCTCCACCGCTTACTTCGATTCTAAAGCTCGCCAGATCGAGGCCATTTCTTCTTCAATGGGCGCAGAAACGTCTAGTCGGTCAGAACCGAAGGGCACCATGAGCCGAGACGAATGCAAACATAATCGAGACACTTCCAGCGCGTTTGCGCCACCATATTTTGAATCACCGAGAATTGCGTGCTGCTGAGACTGCGCGTGCACTCTTATTTGATGAGTTCTGCCCGTGTGTAAGCTGGCCGACAGTAATGTCGCATTGGGACCCGTACCTGCTATTTCAAAGTCAGTCCGAGCCGCTTGGCCGGTGCCGTCGACCCTAACCCTGCGCTCACCGGATGAACTCTCAAATCTCTTAAGGCGGTGATGAATACTTCTACAATCTCGAGGCCAGACACCATCAACGATGAGATGGTATTTTTTTTTCACAACTCTCTCCCGGAAGGCTTCTTGAGCAACTCTGAGCACACGGCGTTTCTTGCAAATCAAAAGACAACCCGAGGTATCACGGTCAATCCGATGCGCCAACTCCAGCCTAGGCTGGCTGCGCATGACTCTGAACATCTCAATTACCCCAGAGGTAATTGAGCTACCGCCATGGACCGCAAACCCTGGCGGTTTGTTGATAACCATAAGATCGTCATCCTCAAACAAAATGCATTGTTCCAAAATATCAGCGGTGTCTTTATTCATTTGCACCGGCGCTTGCTCACGACTTCGCACCGGCGGAACTCGCACACGGTCATTCAACGCAAGCCTGTAAGTTGGTTTAATGCGCCCGCCGTTCACCCGCACCTCGCCTTTACGTAAAATCCGATAGATTTTGGTTCTTGGAACGCCTTTTAAATGTCGTAACAAAAAATTGTCAATGCGCTGACCTACGTCATCGGCATCCACAATATCCAAATATGTCACTTCCATTAAGCCCACCTTGTATAGAGAAAAACTAATCGTTTGAAGGGTTTAGCAAACACTGTTATCCTCCTTCCGAGATTGACGATGGCGCAATAGTTTACAGCTTGAGCGGTGATGTGCATCTGCAAAATGCAAATAGATGCTGCGGCGAGAGAAGGAATCAATTGTGCAGTTCTTATTTCAACTAAAATTGGTCCTTTCTACTGAGAGAGCGCAGTTAAAGAAACTTGTTGAAAGCACCGGTTTGAGAAATTAGTGTCGCAGAAATATACGTTAGGTAAATGGTGGTTTCATAGTTTGCAACTATACTGCAAGATACGACAAATTTGCGAAGAGACCTGACGTTACTAGGGGTTCATAGCGGACAAGAATAAGAGATAGAGCGTCTTGTTCAAATTTTTTAGAATTAGGTCTTCGAGAGAGTTCTCTAAGGCCACCATAGAGCGATTTTTAAATAGCGTTCTATAATGACGAGGTGCCTAAAGCACCAATATTTTGACGAAATAGTGATTGCATCAGGGCAGACAAGCCATAGCCTGATGATGAAAGCGACTTAAGAGCTGCATTTTGGAGTCAGGTTTATTTACCGACGTAAGAAATGATCGTATTGATAATTAGCCAGTCGTAGAAGAGCGCGGATAAGTGTCCGCAGAGATTACAGAATAATGATGTTAGCGGTTCGAGCAGGTTGTCTGCCGAATCCAAAGAAATAAAACGCAACGACAAAAACACAGAGACGAAAAAACTCGGAAGTCGGCGATTTAAGCCTACGTTAAATCGCTTTGAGTATATAGATCGTCAAAAGCTTGCCGACGTCAACATATGCGCCTCTCATTACAGGAGGCGGAGCATACGATGACTTAGAGCCTATAAGCGCTAGGCCCTCTAAAATAGGGCTTTAAAGAAGTGCGCTATGCGAGATTAGGTGGCATGTTGAATCGAAGCGTTTAACCGGTTCTAGATTAATCTAGATCGGTCATATCACTGTATTCCCGTCTCTTACCTCACTGTAACGTCCAAAAAATCAGCCGAGCTCAGAATGTGGCAACTGAGCGTCAGCTTTTACAGGACTTATTACAAATGAAAAGAATGCTAATCAATGCAAGACAACCTGAAGAGGTTCGTATTGCTCTAGTTGATGGACAAAAACTCTATGACCTAGATGTCGACAACGTCGCCAGGGAACAGAAAAAATCCAGTATCTACAAAGCGAAAATCACACGCGTAGAGCCTAGTCTGGAGGCGGCTTTTGTCGACTTCGGGTCAGAAAGACATGGATTCTTACCGCTAAAAGAAATCTCTAGAGAATATTTCAAAAAGAAAGGCGGCAGTCGCTCACCCATCCAGGAGCTAGTTGGTGAGGGACAAGAAATATTAGTTCAGGTTGAAAAGGAAGAGCGCGGCAACAAAGGAGCCGCACTCACCACGTTTTTAAGCCTTGCCGGTCGCTACATGGTACTGATGCCAAACAACCCTCGAGCTGGCGGCATCTCACGTCGTATCGAAGGCGAAGAAAGAGATCAATTACGAGATGCATTGACACAAATTGAAATTCCGGATGGCATGGGCGTTATCGTTCGTACCGCTGGCGTTGGTCGCAGCTCAGAAGAACTGAACTGGGATCTAAACTATCTGCTGCAATTATGGCAAGCCATACAAAATGCAGACGAGACAGAACCAACACCTTCGCTCTTGTACCAAGAAAATAGCGCTGTAATTAGAGCCATTAGAGACAACTTACGTGCAGATATTGGCGAAGTACTTATTGAAGGCGATGCAGCGTTTGAAGAGGCCTCAGCATTTATAGCTCAGGTAATGCCCCACTATGCTGACAAAGTAAAAGCATACGATGATTCAATTCCGCTGTTCAGCCGGTACCAAATCGAAAGCCAAATTGAGACAGCTTACGAACATACGGTTAAATTACCCGCCGGTGGTAGTATTGTAATTGACCCCACTGAAGCCCTTGTCTCTATCGATATCAACTCTGCCCGAGCTACAAAGGGACACGACATCGAAGAAACTGCCCTTAATACCAACCTTGAAGCGGCAGATGAAATTGCTCGGCAACTACGCATTCGTGACATTGGTGGTCTAGTTGTCATCGATTTCATAGATATGATGAACCCAAAAAATCAGCGCGCTGTCGAAAACCGCATGCGTAATGCATTAGAAACTGACAGAGCCCGCATTCAAACAGGAAGAATTTCTCGCTTCGGACTAATGGAAATGAGCCGGCAGCGTTTACGCCCATCATTAGAAGAGATAAGCACCGGTCTATGCCCTCGATGTAATGGTCAAGGCCGCATAAGAGACACGAAGTCACTCGCGTTAGCTATTCTGCGAGTCTTGGAGGAGGAATCTTTAAAGGAACGTAGTGCGGTTATTCGCGTCCAAGTGCCATTGGCTATTGGTGCATTTCTGCTCAACGAAAAGCGCGGTGACTTAGCAACTATTGAACAACACACCAGCACTCATATTGTCATTATCCCAAATACTAATTTAGAAACACCCCACTATCTTGTTGAACGCCTTCGAGAGGATCACGTAGAGGGCGAAGGTGAAGTGCCCAGCAATGTTCTTTCAGACCTCGCTAATCAAGCCCAACAGCAAGAGATCCCGGCAGACGCGGCGTTGCCAACCAAGCCGCAAGCGGCAGTAAAAACGCAACTTCAATCTGCACCTCCAGCGCCCATTGACGTTTCAGCGAAAGCCACACCCAGATCCTCAACAATAAGCCTATTCAAACGCATAGTCAGCAGCCTATTCTCTGATGAAGTCGCGGCAGAGGAACGATCTAGACGTAAACCTGCGCCAAGCAGTCGAGATAGCGGTCGTGAGCGCAGCAGCGACAACAACCGTGAAAGCAGCGGTCGTAATCGACGACGCAACGATGATGAGAGCAAAACAGAAGTCGGCCTGAGAAAAGACGGTAAAAGTCAAGATAGTCGCTCGAAGCGAGGCCTGTCAGATAACGCAACGCGTGACGACAACCGTAAAGGCGAACAAACATCCGGCGAGCGTTCAAACAGAGATAGCAATAAAGACTCTAAAAGGGGGGAAAGGCAAAGTCCACGCCGGGAGGACAAACGCCGTGGAGAAAATCGCCGCGATGATGAACCAGAGCAAAGCAAAAAACCGGCTGCAAAAAAAGAGTCTAAACCTTTTGTAGTCGTGCCTAAGGAAGAGCGACAACCTTCCGAAGAAAATTTAGCGAAAAGTAAACGACAACCGCAACGAGATCGTTCAGCGCCGCCACGCAATAGTGAAAACAAAACAGCTATCCGCAAAGTCGATGAAAAATCAAAGGTCACAGTAATTCAAACCACTGAGAATAAGACTGGGCAAGCGCAGGCAAGCTCCACCAAGCGAGAGCAAGACACCGCTGAGCCTCGTGAAAGAGCCAGTAATGACCCACGTCATCGTGGAGCGAAGGCTTCACCGAGCGCAAATGACAACAGCGAGCCAAAAGAAGAGCTAGACGCCAGTACTGTGGAAATGCCGGAAATTAGCAATACCAAAAAAGCAGTCGATGCTGCGGAGAACACTGTGGAACCAGCAAATGCACGCCTAAACAGTCTAGCCGAAAATTCAGCAATTGATAAAGTCGTTACAGAAGTACCTGAGAGTGGCGCAGAAATCGAGACTCCAAAAATAGCTGCAGTGGAGTCACCAAATGCTGTTACGGAAGAGGCTCTTCTAGCTCCTAACGAGATACTTAGCCCACCGTCGGATGCTATTGTAAAAGGAGACAAAGAGGTTACGGTGGATGAACCTGAGACTACAACACCCACCAGAGCACCTGGACGAGCGTCAAACGACCCGCGTGAAGTGAAACGCAGAGGTCGCGAGAATGCCCTGCGTAAGCAAGGTGTTTTAATCCAACCGCAGAGTAATAATTCTCAAGAGAGTAGCGACGGTTCCAGCTCTAGCTGAATCTGATATTGCTCGAATACGCTGTTAGCGACATCCTTGGAGAAACTGAGGATGTCTGCACAGCGAGCTGCACCAAAGTTAACAATGACTAAAGGTTGCTGAGCCCAGCAGCCCACATCGCCATGCCGAACTCCCTTCCATCCCGCGTAATCGATCAACTGCGCCGCAGACAACTTATATTCCTGACCGTGGGCAAAAATCTTAAAGCCACGATTTTGCATCGCAGAACCCACCTCAATGGTGACAATAGGATTCTTAAAAAAGCTCCCTACGTTAGCGAATTCGGCAGGGTCCGGCAGCTTGCGCCTACGCAAAGCAATAACGCAGTCCGCAACATTTTGGGCACTCGGCTCAGCAGCTGGTAAATCTTTCAAAGCCCTCTCCAATTCAGGATAACTGCTTTCAATAGCTGGCAACTTGGACAGTCGAAACACCACGGAAACAATAATCCAATCTGGCCGCGACCTAAAAATACTTGAACGGTAGACAAACTGACAATCCTTTCGCTTTATTTGGCGGCTATCCCGAAAGCCATCAACGATATTTACACCAACAATTAGCTGCGCAACCTCTACCCCATAAGCGCCAATATTTTGCACAGGAGCTGCGCCAACGGAGCCCGGAATTAGTGCCAAATTTTCTAGTCCAAACCAGCCTCGCTTCAAGCTTTCCATCACGAGCGTATGCCAAACCACCCCGGCGCCTACTTCAACTAAAACAGAGTCGGTGGACTCCTCTATGACATTGATACCTTGAATGCGTATAGAACATACAAGACCGGCAAGTTTAGGCTGCAAAATCACATTAGAACCTGAGCCCAGACAAGTCATCGACAAATTGTTCTTTTCAGAAAAGTCCTGAGCAGCAACAACGTCGGTTAAGTGTTCGATGGCGCAACCCCACTGGGCGCGAGAGGTTAGACCAAATGTATTCTCAAGAAGATACTCACGCTGGATATTCAACAAGCTAAATTCCGAAACGTTAGATTAATCCGCACACCAACAGAGCGCTTCGTGGCGCGAAGACAATGCCTCTGTCGACCATCAAAGAAGAGCAATGATCCACTTCCTAAATCAAGGCTCTTTCGAGAAATCCCGCTCTCTGAACCGGAATTTATATCAATGGCAAAGCGCCGCGCTGCGCCAACACTCAGTGAAGCAATTTTACCGACACAACCTGCCTCATCGTCTCTGTGCCAGCCCATATATTGACTTCCGTTAACATACTTGTTCATGAGCAAAAAGTTAAACGGCTGACCTAACTCATTCTGAAGACGATCTCTAAGCGTCCCTAAAGGTTCTGGCCAGCCCTGAGTTCTATGATCTAGCTGGGTATATCTGTAGTTAAGACCAGCATCGCCGCACCAAGCTATTTTACGTGGTGCTAGCTGTTTTATCCCATATATTTTGAACTGCTCCTGTTGCCATGAAATCTGACTCGAACTGAGCAACCAATTTTCAAGAACATGGGCTTCAGATTCCTCTATAAAATTTGATATGAGATTCATAGGCAATCGCTATTTCCGTAAAAGCTTAGGGTATACTAGTCTGCTGAATGAAACTAAAAAAAGGAATTCATGTGAATATCCAAGGAAAAGTCGCTGTCATAACAGGCGGCGCATCCGGTCTCGGAAGAGCTAGCGCAGAAATGATTATCGCTAATGGAGGTAAAGTTGCAATTTTAGATCTGAATGCAGATTTAGCAAATGCTACAGCAAAGGAACTTGGCGACGCGAAAGCTTACCAAGTGAACGTTACCGATGACGCATCCGTAGTAACAGCGGTTAATCAAATTCACGAAGATTTTGGCGCTATCCATATCAATATTAACTGTGCGGGTATCGGTGCAGCTTCTAGAACCGTAGGCCGTGAAGGCGCTTTAGACATTGCAAAATTTAACTTTATTGTTCAGGTGAATCTCATCGGTACGTTCTCAGTTCTGAGTAAATGTGCAGCGATCATGCAATTGAACGAACCAGAAGGTGAAGCATTGGAGAGAGGCGTTGTAATCAATACAGCCTCAGTAGCAGCGTATGATGGTCAAATAGGCCAAGCAGCTTACTCAGCTAGTAAAGCAGGAGTCGCAGGTATGACACTACCTATCGCTCGTGATTTATCCCGCCAAGGCGTTCGTATATGCACTATAGCGCCGGGCATATTTAATACACCAATGATGGCTGGCGCACCTGATGCAGTAAGAGACCCACTAATAGATATGGTTCAGTACCCTAAGCGTTTGGGCCTCCCCCCAGAATATGCTTCCCTGACCAAGCAGATTGTAGAGAACTCCTACTTGAACGGAGAAACGATACGCCTAGATGGCGGTATCCGCATGGCACCTAAGTAACTTCACACAGGGAAATACGACTCTCTTGTACAGAGACTATTGGATTGTGGGCAGGTGTCCGCTGCTCACGAATTCTTTTTGTACCCTCGCCAAATCTTCAGGGGTATCCACTCCGCCGGGCACTTTTTGTTTTACATCAAGAACCAATAAATCTCTGCGAGCTTCTATCCAGCGCAATTGTTCCAATTTTTCAACACGCTCCAACCGAGACTCCCCTAAGCCAACAAAACTTCGCAACCCAGAAACCCTAAAACCATAAATGCCAATATGTCGTCGGGCCACTCCACTTTGCATAAAAGCATTAAACAACACCTCATCGTCAATAGACTCGCGAGGATAAGGCGTAGGAGCACGAGAAAAATTGATTGCGCACAAATCGTCTCCAACCAACACTTTCACGACATTAGGATCTAAAAAATCGCCCCCCTTTGCAATGGGTTCAGATAACGTCGCCATTTCGATATTTGTTCTTGCGACCATTGCTTTAAACAAGTCGTCTACAATTTGTGGTGGCAACATAGGTTCGTCACCTTGAATATTGATCACAAGGTCTTTATCTTCCCAGCCCATTTCATCGACTACTTGCATAACCCTATCTGATCCGGACGGGTGGTCTGCCCGAGTCATTAGCCCTTGATAGCCAGCACCCAAAACCACATCTAATACGCCTTGATCATCTACGGCAACCACAACGTTATCAGCCATTGTTTTAGCCGCCAGCGCAGCCACGTGAATAATCATGGGAACACCACTGATGAGCGCCAAAGGTTTACCCGGCAAGCGTGAAGAGGCATACCTCGCTGGTATAACGATGTGTTTTGCCATGACTAAGCTCCAACCGAAGCGGGCTCGCCGATATTGTTGTCATGCTCATTCATTGGCGAGAGTGGCGCTATACCACGCTCGGTCAGTGTAGCGGCCAGAGTACTAGCGATATCGTGATCGAACACAACATCAATATCCAATGACCAAACTTTGGTCAAATCAATATCCAACTGAACTAATTTCGTGGCATCTTTCTCCGTACATACCACAGTCATCGCGTCGAAAAATTGAATCTCTTCACCAGTAAATAAATGATGATCGCTGTAGGCCTCGGGCTCTACTAAAAAACCTAATCCAGACAAAGTAGAGAAGAAACGACTTGGGTTTCCGATACCACAAACGGCATGGACAGCGCTATTTTTCTGTAAAAATTCTGCCGCGGTCAAGTGGCGACCATCCGCTAGGCTTCTGAAATATCGGACTTTAGGGTGCATAACAATTTCGTTAATAACGAGGCCTGATGCACGACCGTTGGAAATTACGAGGTCGACTTCAGCTAACCGACTTACGGATTCTCTCAAAGGCCCGGCTGGTAACAATAGCCCATTACCTATCCCGCGCGCCCCATCTATAACAACAATCTCAATGTCGCGACCCATTGCATGATGTTGCAAACCATCATCTGAAATCACAATGTCACAATTTGCGATCTGTAAATGCGTGATTGCTTTCATCCTGTCCACGCCAATTGCTACAGGGCAATTTAATCTGTTCTTCAGTAACACGCCCTCGTCGCCATAGTGCAACGGGTCTGCGTGTGAAGGAACGAGTCCGCCTTTGCGGCTAAGACTACCTTTGTAACCTCTAGACACGATTCCAGGACTGAACCCACTGCGTCGCAATTCTTCAACCAACCATATGACCAAGGGAGTTTTACCCGTTCCTCCAGCAGTTATGTTACCTACCACAATAACCGGCAAAGAGGTACGGCCCGGTAATTTATCGCCTGATCGATAAACATTCGCGCGACGCTGACTAATCCAACCGTATAGCCAAGACAGGGGTCTTAAAACACCCGGCCAACGCGCATTGCTGTACCAAGCCTGATTCAAAATATTAGCTGAACGGTCAATAAAGGAGTTAACCTTCGCCATACTTTTAGTATTGGTAAAATTTATTGTCTGAGAATCACCAGTCACTGACAACTTCCCCTCCGACTTAGGCTCATCTTGAAACTGTGCAGCATGAAGTTCCGCATAGTGCCCACCAAGATTCAACAATGACTTATGATCGCCCTGTTCAACAACCTGCCCTTGATCCAGCACAACGATCACGTCCGCTGATTCAACTGTTGATAACCGGTGAGCAATAACCAGCGTGGTTCGGCCCCTCATAACCTCTTTTAACGCGGCCTGAATATATTTCTCTGATTCATTGTCAAGAGCAGATGTAGCCTCATCCATAATTAGAATAGGCGAATCTTTCAACAGCGCTCTAGCTATGGCTATACGCTGCCTTTGCCCGCCAGAGAGCAAAACGCCGTCATCCCCAACTACCGTATCAATGCCGTCTGGAAGTTTATCAATAAATTCACTGGCGTAGGCGCGCTCCAACGCCATTTGAATTTCATAACCTGATGCGTCCTTAGCGTCGCCATAAGCAACGTTATTTCGCAACGTATCATTAAAGAGCGTGACTTGTTGATTCACCACAGAGATCTGTTTCCTTAAACAGTTCATCTCATAATTTCGTAGGTCGACACCGTCCAAAGTTATGCAACCGCCGCCTATTTCATAAAACCGCGGCAACAAACTAGCCAACGTCGATTTACCGCTCCCCGACCTACCTACTAACGCTATGCTTTGCCCTGGCTGAATGTTCAGACAAATTTTACTGAGCACACTAGGTCCTTCTTCGCTATAAGCAAAATCAACGTCATCGAAATTCAATGCGCCTTTAGCCTTTTCCACAGTATAAGTACCGCCATCCACTTCAATGGGCGAATCCAATTGTGCAAATATGTCTTCCGCCGCGGCAAAACCGCGCTGCAACTTCGCATTAACTTCGGAGAGTTTGCGAATGGGCTTACCCAACATGCCGGCAAGCACAAGAAAAGTCACGGCTTCGCCGCTAGTCAAACTACCGCCAATTTCCGGACGGTAAAGCATAATGATCAAACCACACAAAGCAGTGGCGATAATAGTTTCGTTTATCTGAGAACTTAGGACACGAGTCACCGCCATCTTGAGGTTTTGTTGACGGTTAACTTTATTTGCACCTAAAAACCTTTGCTCTTCATGCGAATTGCCGCCAAAGACCTTTACCACCCGATAACCGTTTACGGCTTCGGATGCCACATGAGTGACATCGCCCATTGAGTGTTGAATACGTCGACTAATTTTCCGAAATCGACTGCTTGCGAACACCACGACCAACGCCAAAACTGGCGCAGTAGCAATAAACAGCAACGTTAGCTGCCAGCTTTGAAAAATCATCAAACCGAGATAAGCAACAACCTTAACGCCGTCTTGAATAAGTGAACGCAACGCCTCGGTACCGGTATCTCTTAGTTGTGTGACCGTAAAAGTAATGCGGGAAACTATGTGCCCTTGTGATTCGTTATCAAAATAGCGACTAGGTAGCTTCAAAACCTGAGCAAATAACTCTTCTCGCAGGTTATACACAACGCCAAAAGATATGCGCGCCATAGCCGCCTCACCGACAATCGTGCCAACAGCTCGCACTAGGGTCACCGCCACCATCATGGCAGGTATAGATGCAGCGGCCCTAACTTTGAGGTCATCCCACTGATCAATCAATTCACCAAAAAGTTTAACGAAATAAGCTTCAGCCCCTGCGGCAAACAAAAAGGCTACTACAGAGAATGTCATGATGAACCAATATCGCCCCACATATCGCAACAATCGCCGATAAGTTTGCCAATCCGATGGTTTCGCTATAGCTGGTTGAGCCATAAATGTAGCCTATTCCTTACGGGTTTCTAATATTGGCTGTGTAGCCAGACTAATTTGAGTTAATCCTACCTGTGCACAGGCATCCATAACTCTTACTACAGACTGGTGAGTCGCGCCTGCATCGGCGCTAATGACTACAGGTAAAGTTGTGCTGAGCGCTGATTTTTTTTCGATGACAGTTTGAAGGATTTTAGCTAGGCCCTGTAATGATGCATCAGCAACGCCCGTACCCTCTATTTCGAAGCGCCCGTTTTGTAGCACTAGGATGTCTATATACAAGTCTTGGCTAGCCTGAGCCTCGCCATTAGCTTGAGGAAGTTCAACGTTTAACGCTTGTTTTTGCACAAAGCTAGTAGACACCATAAAAAATATGAGCAGCAAAAAAACTACATCTATTAGCGGCGTTAACTCTACTGTCGCTTCGCGGCGACTGGCCCTTGAGCGCTTCAAATTATGAGTACGTTAAAACCAGCCGATAACGCGCACGAAGACGTAATCCAGCAGGTGTTGCTAAGGTTGTTAAAAAAGCCGCTGCCCAGATTTCCATCAATGAGAGTCTGCACTGACGTCAACCCGCAAACGGTCAAAAAATCGTTGACTTGTGCTGTCGATTTCCAAGATCAACTCATCTACTTTGCGCAAAAAGTATCGGTGCGCTATCAGAGCCGGGATAGCCACTGACAACCCAGCAGCACTTGTAACCAGAGCCGTAGATATACCGCCGGCCAGAACTTTTGCATCTCCCTGACCCGCAGAGACTAAAGTGCTAAAGACGTCGATCATGCCAAAGACCGTACCCAAAATACCCATCAAGGGAGTGATAGAGGCAATGATGCCCACTAAAGTTAAGTACCGTTCAAGCTCATGCGCGACATTATCTATGGTCGACTGTATAACCCTCTGAAAAGCTTCTGTCTGCAGGTCGATACCATTTAAACCTGCCGCAATTACGTAACCCAAAGGCGAGGCGACGGCTAGATCAGCTAACGCTTTGCTATCACTGGACCAAGTTTGCGTACTCTGCAATTGGCTGAGCAATTCTGCAGGTAGGACGTCTTCACGCCGCAACGTCCACCACCGCTCCAAGCAAATAGCACCAACTACTACGCTACAAAGAAGGATAGGCAACATCAACCAGCCGCCTGTTATAACTATATCCAGCATGAAGTGAACCAACCCCTTTTAACTAATTGAAAACTCAACCGTAAGCGGTTACCAAGAACAACCGCGAGCAGTTATTGGCCAGCAGCTATGAACCAACCCATCTGCTTCCATTACCCAATAATATTCGTGCAGATTTACCGTTGGGTCGCAGTGCGGTGTAGCGAAACGAATAACTTGCCCTAACTGAATTTCTTGTTGACCCTCGGCGAGAATCAACACGCCATGCTCGTCGCCCGCAAAACGAAACTGAACATCAGGAATATCATCACAAACCGGATTGACGCTATCTGAAGCAAAAGCCTTATAGCCACCATCAACCGTAATGGTGGCATTCTGCGGCTGGCTTATCGTCGTACAAGCCACACTTAAAGAGAGTTCAAATTCATTAAAGCGGTCGCCTTGGGCACTACCAATGGCTCGATACTCTTCATCCATAAATATGTAACTACCTACTTGGAGGTCGGTCATTCTAGCGACATCCACATCAATGTCATAAGTACCGGTACCACCACCGGTCACGACATCGACATTAATACCGTTTTTTTCGAGCAACAAAAATTTATCTTCCAAACGCTGCCAAGAACTCAAAGATTTCTCCCGGCGCTTGTCAAAATCAGCCAAATGCATCAAGTGCCCGGCGTAGTGTTGGACTCCAGAAAAATAAAATCTGTCATCCTTTTCAATGCGCTCAACGAGCGCCAAAAGCAAATCATTGTCTCGGGTACCGGTACGGCCCATTGAAACGTCTAAATCCACCAATATCCCAAGCGTTGAATCTGTCGAAATAGCTTTAGCGAGTAATTCAAAGCCGTGAAGTGAATCCACTACAATGCGAATATCCTTTTGCCCCAATAAAAGCGTATCCAGAATCTGCGCTTTCGTTAGCGTAGATATGGGTGAAGTTATAAGAATTCTAGATACTCCTCCATGCAATAGTGCCGCTGCTTCACTGACTTTTGCAGCACACACACCAACCGCTCCTGCTTCTATTTGCATCCGCGAGATAAGCGGGCACTTATGAGTTTTGGCGTGTGGTCTAAAGCCTTTACCGTGTCTGGTCAGATGCTCAGACATTTTAGCAATATTTGCCTCTAACGCCGGCTTATCTATGATCAAAGCTGGAGTTGGCAATTCTTTTACTTCATATGGCCTCGGCAACGTTGTTGCTTCAAACTGCTTGGCACGTATATTTGCCAACGCTAACTCTGACGACATCGAATTCTCCACGGTTAATGTAAAAAAATTAAAGACGCAAGGTTTTTAAAAAAATCTTCAGAAAACTATGCAAAAACCTTTGCGCAAAATGGCAGCAACAAACCAACAATTTAATAAGACTCAGAATAAAATGTCAGCAACATTTTCTAGCCGCACGAATTGCATGCTGAAGACTTCGCAAGGCCCGAAAAAATTGAAAACCAATCATAACTGGTATCGAAAGAAAAAAAATATCCCAATTAACAGCTAGCAACCACCTTCGTTTCCTGAAAATGGGCTCTGTTAAAGGCTTCATCGACGTAAATTTGAGGTCGGATTGAGAATTACTCACCTTTTGTGGCGCTACTTATTGCTTGCCACTCAACAGCCGTTTAGGCAAGCTGCCAGACAATTTCTCGGACTGAGAGTATAAAAGTAAAGAAAAGAACTACTGGGAGGCCATGCATTAAACAGCCTAAAACGAACCGATGATTTGCGCCAAATGCTATTGCCGCGAATGTCGATATATTACTGACAAAGCAAACGTCTTGATCATGACACTACCAATTCATAAATTTGCACTTATAAAAATCGGGGCTAGTTAGGTTAGTTGCTTTATGGGCTATGATCTAGAGCGTGCAGGAATAAGGTAGCTTTATGAAAATTGTTGCAACCAACTTTTCATCAGAGCACTGAACTTCAAGAAGGTTGTCATTATTGGAGCTAGATCTGCAGTTGACCTACCGCTATTTTTCCGAGCCTAACGTGCCAACTATGCATTACACGCCAAGCCCCATGACCTCGGCCTGACTGATGATATACCGCCCCATTAAAAATGGATGCACAGTAGGTTTTAGCCGACGGCTAATTTCTCAATGAGTATTCCTCGTAAATAAAAACTAGCTAGAAATAGCTTTTTGGTCGTGAGCAGCCTGAATACGCAATGCGGCGACCAAATGCCTACAAATCAAAATGCCAGTCTGCTTACGCTTCTGCTGCTCCTTCTCCTTAACATTAACGCGATTTTTTTTCTCCAGCGAGAGGCTGAACGGTGCCAAATTGTCGCACTGAATTGAGTCCACAGACGCTGAATAGCCGATCGATGGTCGTTGATAGCCTATTTGCTGGTGCATATTCTTACGGGCTAGAGTATTTCGCGATTGCCTTGCTATGCCTAGCAACGATTCTTTGGATCGTTTAACGAACCTTCTGGATTCCCCCAAATCGTCTAAACATTGTTGACGCAAATTGAGCGCTTGAGACTTTCCATTAGGAGCTGCAGCGATTTTTACTGCAAAGTCTTTTTCCGCCCGCAAAGCGCCCACTAGGGATGAGGCCAAAGTCATAGCCGCCTTTAGGTGACGAGCCGAATTTTTAATATCCGATGTTGGTCTTGGCTTTGTTCTATTGATGCTCCGCACTGTCATCGCGTCTGAATTTTCATTATCGAAGCTATTTGAAACCGCATTCGGCAGGTTGCTTTCACCATGAGTTATGCTGGACTCTTCAAGAATCGTGGTTTTTACATGGGCAGCTGAGAGACCGCCGACCGCCTGATGATTCGCGTCCGCCGGTTTCAATACGTCAGGCTCAGAAATAGAAATATGCTTCGAAATTGGAATCTCTAACCGACTAACCTCAACATATTCAACTGAAGCAGGTTCATTAGTCCACGACAGGACCAACGGCAATTCCGCTTGGCGAACATTAAGGAAGTTTAAGTCGCGCTCTGTCGACGTAGGAATAGCGGGGCGAACCTCATAACTGGCGATATCATCGCAATCCCGCCCTACTGACTCTTCGAGTATGGCCTCTTCATGGACAGACTCATTAGCGACAAGCTCGTTATATCGAGAATCCTTAAGGGAAGTGTCTTTTAACAAAGACTCTGTAAACAGAGGAAGCGTCTCCTCTGTCATCGCAATTTGTGATTTTACATCGTCCATACTGTATGTATAACAAGTACTGTATAAATATACAACATCTTAAATTGGCCGAATCTCCAAATGACCGTCTTCCCAAGTGCCCTGCAATTGCGTGGTATCCGTTAGATCTAAAGTCAAAAGCGCATCCGCCAAAGGGTTTTCTATTATCTTTTGGATTGCACGCTTTAATGGTCGGGCACCATACACAGGGTCATAACCCGCAGCCACTATGGCTTCAGTGGCACCGCGATCTAGCTCAATACTTAAACCTTGCTCTGCTAGTCGACTGTTCAATGAGACTAATTGTAAATCAGCAATGCGGCCTATCTGTTGCTGACTCAAGGGTTGAAAAACCACTATATCGTCAATACGATTGATAAATTCTGGCCTGAAATGCTGAGCGACGATACCCATAACCGTGGGTTCAATGCGCTCATTATCGCCACTTTCCGTTAATGCCTGTATAGCTTCAGAGCCTAGATTAGAAGTCATCACTAGAACACAGTTACTAAAATCTACTGTTCGCCCGTGACCGTCCGTCAAGCGCCCGTCATCCATTAATTGCAGTAATATGTTGAACACATCTGAGTGGGCTTTTTCAATTTCATCCAACAAAATCATAGAGTAAGGCCGGCGCCGAACGGCTTCTGTCAAATACCCACCCTGCTCGTAACCTACGTAACCGGGCGGCGCACCAATTAGCCGTGCAACAGAATGCTTTTCCATAAACTCAGACATGTCCAGCCGAACCAACGCTTCTTCGCTATCAAACAGTACTTGGGCCATGGCCTTACATAATTCGGTCTTACCTACCCCGGTTGGACCTAGGAACATGAAAGACCCATTGGGCCTGCTCGGATCAGA